>CAMLKX010000006.1 GCA_946480515.1 uncultured Sphingomonadaceae bacterium
TCCTCAACCGCCGCAACGTGATCCTGATGCTGATGGCAATCGAACTGATCCTGCTCGCGGTGAACATCAACCTGGTCGCCTTCTCCGCCTATTTGGGCGATCTGGTCGGTCAGGTGTTCGCGATGTTCGTGCTGACCGTTGCGGCTGCCGAAGCGGCGATCGGCCTCGCGATCCTGGTGATTTTCTTCCGGCGAAAGGGCGGCATTGCCGTCGACGACGCCAACCGGATGCGGGGGTGAGATGATCCAGACCATCTGGCGGCGATTGTTGCCGGTCTCGGCGGTCGCTGGATCGGCAACACTGCGGCCAAGGTCGTCACCACCGGCGCGCTATTCATCGCCTGTGTGCTGTCCTGGCCGATTTTCCTGCAGTTCGTCGGGGGGTCGGCGGAAGCGCAGGTGGTGCCGGTGCTCGACTGGATTCGCTCGGGCGACCTCAGCGTCGATTGGGCTCTGCGCGTCGACGCCTTGACCGCAGTGATGCTGGTCGTCGTCACCAGCGTGTCGAGCCTCGTCCATCTCTACAGCTGGGGCTATATGGCCGAGGACCCAAGCCAGCCGCGCTTCTTCGCCTATCTGTCGCTGTTCAGCTTCGCGATGCTGATGCTGGTGACCGCCGACAGCCTGGTGCAGATGTTCTTCGGCTGGGAAGGCGTCGGCCTCGCCTCCTATCTGCTGATCGGCTTCTGGTATCACAAGCCGAGCGCGAACGCGGCGGCGCTCAAGGCGTTCGTGGTCAACCGCGTCGGCGACTTCGGCTTCTCGCTCGGGATTTTCGGCACCTTCCTGGTGTTCGGCACGGTCTCCATTCCGGCGATCCTCGCGGCGGCGCCGTCGATGGCCGGTTCGACCATCGGCTTTGCCGGGCTGCGCGTGGACACGATGACCCTGCTGTGCCTGCTGCTGTTCGTCGGCGCGATGGGCAAGTCGGCGCAGCTTGGGCTTCACACCTGGCTGCCGGACGCGATGGAAGGCCCCACGCCAGTCAGCGCACTGATCCATGCCGCGACCATGGTGACCGCGGGCGTGTTCATGGTGTGCCGTCTGTCGCCGATGTTCGATGTTTCGCCCGCGGCGATGACGGTCGTGACCTATGTCGGCGCGGCGACCTGCCTGTTCGCGGCTACAGTCGGGACGGTGCAGAACGACATCAAGCGGGTGATCGCCTACTCAACCTGCTCGCAGCTGGGCTACATGTTCTTCGCCGCGGGCGTCGGTGCGTATGGCGCGGCGATGTTCCATTTGTTCACTCACGCCTTCTTCAAGGCGCTGCTGTTCCTCGGCGCGGGCAGCGTGATCCACGCCATGCATCATGAGCAGGACATGCGCTTCTACGGCGCGCTCCGGAAGGACAGTCCCTTCACCTTCTGGACAATGATCGCCGGCACCCTGGCTATCACGGGAGTGGGCCTGTTTGGCGTCGGCTTTGCCGGCTATCATTCCAAGGACGCGATCCTCGAAAGCGCTTTCGCGGCCGGAAGCGTTCATGGGCATATCGCCTTCTTCATTGGAGGCTTCGCCGCCCTGCTGACCAGCTTCTATAGCTGGCGGCTGATCTTCCTGACGTTCTTCGGGCCGCCGCGCTGGGCGGGGAGCGAGCATATCCAGCATGCGGTCCATCATCATCATGAGGATGAGAGCGAAGAGGCGGCGGATCATGACAGCGCCAAGGATCACGCGGTGGCGATCAAGGTCGGGACCGCCGGCTACCATCCGCACGAAAGCCCGCTGACGATGCTGGTGCCGCTAGCGCTGCTCGCCCTTGGTGCCGTTGCGACTGGGTTCACCTTTGCCCACAGCTTCATCGAGGCAGAGGGCGCAGGCGAATTCTGGCGGCAGAGCCTGTCCTTCAATGAGCATCTCGCGCATGCGATGCATGAGGTGCCGGTCTGGGTGAAATACACGCCCTTCGCAGTGATGCTGATCGGTCTTGCGATCGCCTATCGCAATTACATCGCGAAGCCCGATGCCCCGGCCGCGTTCGTCGCACACTTCCCGCATCTGCACCGCTTCCTGATGCACAAATGGTATTTCGACGAGCTTTATGACCTGCTGTTCGTCCGGCCTGCGATGCGCCTCGGACAGCTGTTGTGGAAGAAGGGTGACGAGGGGACGATCGACCGCTTCGGCCCGCACGGCGCGGCTTATGCGGTCGCAGCCGGCAACCAGATCACGGCCCGGCTGCAATCGGGCTATCTGACCAACTATGCGCTGATCATGCTGCTCGGCCTGATCGCTGCGGCGACCTGGGTGATGCTCCGATAATGGACTTTCCAATTCTCACAGTGCTGGTGGCGCTGCCGCTCGTTGCGGGGCTGGCCTGCCTGTTCGCAGGGGCGAATGCGGCGCGCTGGATTGCGCTTATCGCGACCCTCGTCGAGCTGGTGCTCGGGATCATGCTGTGGGCCGGTTACGAGCCGGGCGGACCGCAATGGCAGTTCACCGAATATCTGCCGCTTGCCGGGGGACCGGCCTGGGCGATGGGCGTCGACGGCATCGCGGTCATGCTGATCATGCTATCGGTGTTCCTGATGCCGATCTGCATCGGGGCGTCATGGGCGGCGATCGAGAAACGGGTGCCGGAATATATGGCGGCATTCCTGCTGATGGAGGCGCTGATGATCGGCGTCTTCGCGGCGCAGGACCTGCTGCTGTTCTACATTTTCTTCGAAGGCGGTCTGATCCCGATGTATTTGATCATCGGCATCTGGGGCGGAGCTGAGCGGATCAAGGCCTCCTACAAATTCTTCCTTTATACCCTGTTTGGCTCGGTGCTAATGCTGATCGCCATGCTGGTGATGATCGGCGAGGCCGGAACCAGCTCGATCCCCGAGTTGATGCGGACCGACTTCGATCCGTCGCTGCAATGGTGGTTGTGGCTTGCCTTCTTCGCCAGCTTCGCCGTGAAGATGCCGATGTGGCCGGTCCACACCTGGCTTCCGGATGCGCACGTTCAGGCGCCAACCGCCGGCTCCGTCATCCTGGCTGGTGTGCTGTTGAAGATGGGCGGCTACGGCTTCATTCGCTTCTCTCTGCCGATGTTCCCGGAAGCCTCGGCCCAGTTCACGCCATTCGTGTTCGTGCTGTCCGGAATTGCGGTCGTGTACACGTCGTTGGTCGCCCTTGCGCAGCGCGACATGAAGAAGCTGATCGCCTATTCGTCGGTCGCGCACATGGCATTCGTTACCTTCGGGCTGTTCGCCTTCAACCGGCAGGGGATCGAAGGGGCGATGATCGTGATGCTGAGCCACGGCCTGGTGTCGGGCGCGCTGTTCCTGTGCGTCGGCGTCATCTACGATCGCCTGCATACGCGAGAAATTGCCCGCTACGGCGGCCTTTCGGACAATATGCCCGGTTACGCGCTGCTGTTCATGCTGTTCACGATGGCAAGCGTCGGCTTGCCCGGGACCAGCGGTTTCGTCGGCGAATTCCTCAGCCTTGTCGGAACCTACCGGATTTCCACTTGGGCGGCGATCGTCGCGACGACCGGGATCATCCTTGGCGCGGCCTACATGCTCTATCTCTACTGGCGGGTCTGCTACGGCAAGTTGGTTCATGCCGACGCCGCGGCGATGCCGGACATCAACCGGCGCGAATGGCTGCTGCTGGCGCCGATTGCCGCCGTGGTTCTGTGGATGGGCATCTATCCCGAATCCTTCCTGCGACCGATGCGGTCCGACATCGGCATCCTGCTGGACAGGGTTGAGCGCGCCGCGCCGAAAGGCGACTCTCTGCTCACCGCCGGCCGACCGAGTCAGCCCGCGGCTGATGTGGCGGAGGCGCATCACTGATGAACCAGCTGCATGCAATCTATCCGGAGCTGCTGCTCTCCTTCGGGGCGATCGTCCTGATGATGACCGCCGCCTTTGGTGGTCGGCGTTCCGCCGGAGTCACCACCTGGGGTGCTGTGGCCTTGCTCCTCGCCGCGACGGTGCTTCTGGCCGGCCCGCCGCAGAGCGAGGGTGCGGTGTTCGGCGGCCTGATCGCGGCGGACGCCTTCGGCGCGTTCGGCAAGCTGATCATCTTCCTGTCGGCGGCCGTTGCGATCATCGCTGCTCATGGCTGGTTCGAGCGCGACTTTGAGCATGGCGCCGAATATCCGGTGCTCATCCTGTTCAGCACCGTTGGAATGGCGGTCATGGTCTCCGCGACCGACCTGATGAGCCTTTATGTTGGCCTCGAACTGCAAAGCCTCGCCGCCTATGTTCTTGCGTCCTACCGCCGGACCGACGAGCGCTCGGCAGAAGCGGGCCTGAAATATTTCGTGCTGGGCGCCCTCGCTTCAGGCATCCTCCTCTATGGCATTTCGTTGCTTTACGGCTTCACCGGCACGACGAGCTTCACCGGCCTGGCCTCGGCGTTCGCGCAGCCTGGCGCGGTGTCCGGCGGCCTCCTGTTTGGCCTCGTGTTCCTGCTGGCCGGCATCGCCTTCAAGATTAGTGCCGTCCCATTCCATATGTGGACGCCTGACGTTTACGAAGGCGCGCCGACTCCGGTCACGGCCTTCTTCGCTTCTGCGCCGAAAGTGGCGGCAGTCATGCTTGCAACCCGCGTCAGCCTCGAGGCGCTCGGTCCGGCGATTGACGCGTGGCGGCAGATCATCATCTTCGCGGCGCTGGCATCCATCTTCCTAGGCGCAGTGGCCGCGTTCGGGCAGACCAACATCAAGCGGCTGCTCGCCTACTCCTCGATCAACAATGTCGGCTTCGCGCTGATCGGCCTCGCCGCGGGAGGCAAGGGCGGAGCCGCCTCCGTCCTGTTCTACATGGCCGTCTATGTCGTGATGACGCTCGGCGCATTCCTGTGCGTTCTGCGGATGCGCGACGAGAGCGGGCGACCGCTCGAAAGCCTCGATGCCCTGTCAGGATTGTCGCAGTCGCGGCCACTGCTTGCCGCGGGGATCGCGATGTTCATGTTCAGCCTGGCCGGAATTCCGCCGCTGTTCGGCTTCTGGCCCAAATTGCTGGTGTTCAACGCCGCCGTCGACGCCGGCCTGATTGCGCTGGCCGTCGCCGGCATCGTCGGTACCGTGGTCGGCGCCTATTATTACCTCAAGGTCGTGAAGATCATGTACTTCGACGCTCCGGCAGCGCCGCTTGCGCGTCCGCACTCGATGCTCGAAACGGTCTTGATCGGGCTTGCCGCGCTGTTCGTGTCACCGGCTGGCTATGTGCTGATCGGTCCGATCGGGACGCTGAGCAGCAACGCGGCGAGCATCTTCCCCTGAGCCGGTTGCGGTTTGTCGACAGCGTCGCGTCGACCAACGAAGCCCTTCTCAATGATCGAGCGGCCGGCGAAGGTGATTGGCTGATCGCCCGGACGCAGTCCGGCGGGCGCGGCAGACAGGGACGGCAATGGCAGTCCCTCGCCGGAAATTTCCACGGAAGCACGCTGATCGTCGCGGGGCCGGAACAGAAATCCGCCCCTCTGCTGTCACTGAGTTGCGGAATTGCTCTGTTCGACGCGGTTGCCGCTGCCGCTCCCGATGCCGGGCTGATGCTCAAATGGCCGAATGATCTGCTGCTTGGAACGTCCAAGCTTGCCGGGATCCTGATCGAGCGTTCGGGGGAGCGAATGGTCGCCGGCTTTGGGGTCAATCTAGCCTGCGCTCCGAACATCGATCGGCCCGCCGCCAGTCTCGCTCCGGTTGCGATGATCACGCCTGAGGCGTTCGCACCGCTTCTCGCGGCTGCGGTCAGCCGAGCGATCGCAGCATGGCGGACTGATCCGGACGCAATTTCGCGCGCTTGGGCAGACCGCGCCCACACGCTGGACACGCCCCTGACGGTCCATCCCGCTGCAGACGAGTCGGTCAGCGGGACATTCGCCGGGCTCGACCGCGACGGAGCGCTGATCCTGCGCTTGGCGGACGGGTCGACCCGTGTCATTCACGCCGGCGACGCAATCCTGGGCGAAGGTGGGTCATATGCTGCTCGCGATTGATGCCGGAAATACCAACGTCGTTTTCGCCCTAATTGACCGGGGGCGCCGGATTTGCGCGCGCTGGCGGATAGCGACCGACGTTCGGCGCACCGCGGACGAATATGCGGTGTGGCTGAACCAGTTGCTGGTGCTCGAGGGCTTTTCCGCGGCGGATGTTTCGTCGGTGATCGCCGGTTCGGTGGTACCGCGGGCCATCCACAATCTCGAAGTGCTGGCCCTAAAATATTTCAAGACTGATCTGGTGGTCGCGGGCGAGGGCAGGGCTGAATGGCCAATCGCCCTCGACGTCGATGAGCCGCAGAACGTTGGTGCCGACCGCGCGCTGAATGCGATTGCCGCGCACGACCGCTATCCGGGCGACCTGCTGGTGATCGATTTCGGTACTGCAACGACCTTCGACGTGGTTGATTACTCCGGCGCCTACAAGGGCGGGATTATTGCTCCTGGCGTGAACTTGTCGCTCGACGCACTGGTTGGTGCGGCCGCGAAACTGCCGCGGATCGCGATTTCCGAGCCGGAGGGTAAAAGTGTGATCGGCCGCACGACCGAAAGCCAGATGCTGACCGGTATCTATTGGGGCTATGTCGCGATGATCGAAGGGCTTGTGAAGCGGCTGAAGGCGGAGATCGGTCGACCCGTCACGGTCATCGCCAGCGGAGGGCTGGCGGTGCTGTTCGAGGGGCAGCGGCTGTTCGACGCGATCGAACCCGACCTCACGATTCAGGGTCTCGCGCTGCTGCATGAGCGGAGCCAATCGAACGATTGATCGTCATTGCTCGCGGCGAGGGGCAACCCCGGCGCCGGATTGTCGCCGTGCCGCGATGCCCGGCAGTAACAAGGAACAGGGATGACTCCAGGCGACGAACTTCTTTTCCTGGCGCTCGGCGGGTCGGGCGAGATTGGCATGAACGTCAATCTCTATGGCTGCCGCGGCAAATGGTTGATGTGCGATCTGGGGCTGACCTTCGCCGATCCGGATTACCCGGGCGTCGACCTGATCCTCCCTGACCTGGAATTTATCGAGCGGCGGCGCGAGCAGCTGGTCGGAATTGTCCTCACCCATGGCCACGAGGACCATATCGGCGCCATTCCCTACCTCGCGGCCGATTTGAAGGTGCCGCTTTATGCGACGCCCTTCACCGCTGGATTGATCGCCGGCAAGCTGGAAGAAGAAGGGCTGACCGGTCAGGTCAAGCTCAACATCGTCGAGCGGGATGGCTGGATCGACCTCGATCCCTTCCGGGTCGAATTCGTCGCTCTGGCCCACTCGATCCCGGAAGGAAATGGGCTGCTCATCGAGACCCCGCATGGCCGGATCTTCCACACGGGCGATTGGAAAATCGATGAGACACCAGTGCTTGGCGAGCCGTCCAGCGTCGATGCGCTGAAAGCCATTGGGGACGAGGGCGTGCTCGCGCTGGTGTGCGACTCGACCAACGTCTTTCAGGAGGAGGCGTCCGGCTCCGAAGCCGGGGTCCACGCGGGGCTTGAGGCGGAAGTCATGGCGGCCAGCGGCCGTGTCGTGGTCACAACCTTCGCCTCCAACGCTGCCCGGCTCGAGACGATCGGCAAGGTCGCGCTCGCCACCGGCAGAAAGGTATGCGTCGCCGGGCGGTCGCTGGATCGGATTCTGCGGGTGGCGAAGGCAACCGGTTACCTCCACGATTTCCCGGAAACAGTGCGGTTCCAAGATGCGATGCGACTTCCGCGTGAGGAGCTGCTGATTGTCGCGACCGGCGGCCAGGGGGAATCGCGCGCGGCGCTGGCGCGGATTGCGTTCGGACAGCACGAACTGAAACTGACGGAAGGGGATACGGTGATCTTCTCCTCGAAGATCATCCCGGGCAACGAGATGGCGATCGGCCGGATCATGAACGCTCTCAGCGAGTTGGGGGCAAAAGTTGTCACGGACAAGCAGGCGCATGTGCACGTGTCCGGTCATCCCGCCCGGCCGGAGCTGGCGGAGATGTACCGCTGGATTAGGCCCCAGATCCTCGTCCCTGTCCACGGCGAGAGCCGTCACATGGCGGAGCAGGCCCGCTTCGGATTGTCGCAAGGAATTCCGACTGCTCTGTTCCAGAAGAATGGAGACTTGATCCGCCTCGCGCCGGGTGAGCCGGAACGGATCGGTCAGGAGTGGACTGGCAGGCTGGTGCTGGACGGCGACGTGATCCTGCCCGCCGACGGGACGACGATCAATCAACGGCGCAAGGTCGCGATCAACGGCATGATCGGGGTAGCGATCGCGATCAATTCGTCCGGGCAGCTGATCGGCGAGCCCCTCGTGCGATTGATCGGCGTTCCGGTCGAAGAGGACCAGGAGGACTTCCTTCGTGACGCGGCAGAGACTGCGGCCCGAGCGATTGAACCGCGAGCGCAGGAGGACCGGATGAAGGAAAGTGTCCGGCTTGCAGTGAGGCGCTGCGCCACGGCCTGGACCGGCAAGAAGCCGATTGTTGAAGTCATGATCGTTCGGACTGGCGAATGACGATCGGTTCGATCCTCGCGATTTACTTTCTGTTCTGGGTCGCCGCGACCTTCATCACCCTTCCGTTTGGTGTCCGAACGGACGACGAGGTCGGTGCTCAGAAAGTGCCTGGACAAGCTGACAGCGCCCCGCACCGCTTCGACCTTCCGCGACATCTGCTGCGCGCTGCGGTGATCGCGGCACTACTGTTCGCCCTCTACTACCTCAACTGGACCTACGGCTGGGTGAGGGTCGACGACCTCGACTTCTACAATCCCAAACGCTCCTAGCGCTTGCGTTCGACCGCCTGGCCTAGCGCCGCGTAAAGCTTGCCCATGTCTGACGACAGCAGGGTTACGGCGATCATACCGCCGTCGCGCTCGTTCAGCACCCGGCGCAGCATCGCTTCGAAGTCATGGACGTAGCGGTTGACCGACTGCTGGAACTCGCGGTCGGTCTCATAATGGTTTTGGATCGCCCGTGCTTCGCTATTGCCCATCAGCCGGGCAGCGCGCCGGGTGAAGACGCCGCGATCACCCTTGAGATAGGCCTGCCATGAGCGATCATCGATCTCGTCGGCCAAGACCTTGCCGACATCGATGGAGGCCGAGTTCATCGAATCAATCAGCATCGACACGCGGCGGCCGAAAGCCTCGCTGTCGGCGTGACGCTGCTCCTCCTGCGTTTGCGCAATGTGGTTTTCGAGCGCGCTTGCGGTCTGGCCGATGCTGATCAGCTGACGGCTGAGGCGGTCGGTGGCCCCGCGTGCGGCTTCGATCGCGCGAGCGGCGACTTGGTCGACCGAGGCAAGTTGCGCCGTGATGCTGTCCCGGATCGCGCGTTCGAGCGCGTCGCGGGTCTGTGACGAGAGTTGTTCGGCGCCCTCGGGGATGACTTGAGCGATCGCTTCACGCGCGCGTAGCGTGGCCTGAGCCGCTGCATCTCGGACCTGAATCAGAGCCGCGATTAGCGCCGGTCCCGATTCCGCCTGGAGCCGTGCGGCATCCGCTTCGGCCGCGCGTACGGATTCGGAGAGTTCGGCTAGCTTGGCGCGGGACTCGGTCACCCCTTCGTCGAGTCCGGCGAGCAGGGCCGACAGACGATCATGCTGGGTGCGGATGTCCGTGCCGGTCTCGTCGAGGCGCGCCGCAGCGTCCGCTGCTGCATCGCGCATCCATTCGACCTGCGGCCGGGCTGCCTCAGCCGCTGCAAGCAGGCGTTGGGCCCCGCCCTCGGCGTGGTCGAGCGCTCCGCCCAGCCCTTCGCGGAGTTCCGTGCTGATCTGTTCGACACCGCTGCGCAGCGTGGCGGCCCGTTCCGCCAGGCTTCCGATCGCTTCGTCGCCGCTGCCGGCGCGCTCAACCAGTGCGTCAAGCTCAGTCCGAAGTCGACCAAGCGAGCCGGTCAATGCGGAGGTGCGCGCATCGCCATCGTTGGCGAGCGCGACGAAGCGTCCGTCGAGCCCCGCGATGGCGGCATCAACGCCGGCGAACAGGCGTTGCGAGATCCGGTCCTGCTCGGCCAGTTTCGCGGTGACCGCATCTAGCGATTCGCTCGCCTCGTTGAGCCGAGCGGCCAGCGCCTCTGCCGAATCTGTTCCCGCCCGGCCGATTGCCGCCGAGGCCTGATCGATCAGAGCAGTAACGGCCCCTGATTGAGCATCGATGCCACTGCGGATCTGCGCCAGGGCTTCCGCGCTGCGGGCGAGGAGCGCATCGAGGTCCTGCGCCGACGCGCGGGTCATATGCTCCAAACTCTCCGTGGCCGAGCCGCTGGCCTGGGACACTTCCGCCAGGCGAGCGCCGAGGCGTTGAGCGGAGTGGTTGATCGTCGTCTCCGCGTCGCGGGCCCGGCTCATCAGTTCGGCAATCCGTCCCGCGAGCGATTCCGCCTGGCTCATCGCGTTGCTGCTGGCGCCCTGCAGTGCCTCGCCCATCACGCGTGCCCGTTCCTCGGCGCGGGGAAGGTCACTGAGCAGAACCGCGATGTCGTTGCGAGCCGATTCCGCTGCGCGATCGAGCGCCTTGCTGTGCTGGGCGAGTGCCTGCGAGCCGCCGTCCAGTTCCCGCGTGATTCCTGCGAGGCGCGTCGCCGCGTCTTCGCCGAGGTGAACCAGATCGCGCGTCATCCGCTCGAATGCGAAATGGCCATCGTTGATGCGCTTGGTCACCGATCCGAGCGACTCTTCCAGCGAGCGAACTTCGGTCCGCATAGCAATGACCGACCGCGTGAAATGCTCAGCCTCGCGCCGGCGGGTGCGGCCGAACATGATCCAGATGAGGCCGAGCAACGCGAGCGGCCCGGCGGAAACGGCAATCCAGAGGGCGACGGCGGGTGAAAGCAAAGCCTCGGTCGAAAGGCTGCGTCCGGCTCCCCACGCCGAATAGCCGATCCAGAGCAGCGCGAGCGC
This sequence comes from uncultured Sphingomonadaceae bacterium, assembly GCA_946480515.1. Next base: position 10,820 of record CAMLKX010000006.1, read on the forward strand.
CAGCAATGCGGTGCCGAGCACCAGCCGCCCGCCTGCGCCGGCGTCTTCCAGCTCCGCCCGGGTTTCCTCCCACTCGACGGCATCAAACGCCGGTTGCAGCTCGATCACGCTCTCGTCATTGGATTGAGCCTGATCAGGTCCGGCGTGGATGGCGGGAGCGGCATCGCGGTGGGTGCTGGCGTTCATGGCGGCGGAGTTTACCATCTTTGACGCGGGGCGAAAGTCAGAAGCGATTCGCGGCAAATACAAAGGTCGGGGCGGGGGAGTATGGCGCTCGGAGCGCTGATTGGTGCCTATCAGGAAGATGATTCGGGGGGACTGCGCGCGCTGCTGCCGCTCGCGGGCCGGACGATGGTCGAATATCAGGCGAGATGCGCGGCCGCAGCGGGCGCGGCTCCGATCATCGTCATTGTTGAACGAATGCCACTTGCGTTGGAGCAGGCTTTCGCCCGGCTCCGCGACGAGGGGATCAACGTCGTCCCGGTCAATGACGGGACGGAAGCAGCAACCCGGTTCGAGCCGGGAGAACTCATCCTCTTGATGATGGATGGCTTGGCTCCTGACGCCGGTCTGGTGCGCCGGTTCAGCAGCATGGACGAGCCGGGATTTGCGACGGTACCAGATGATGCGGAGCATGATCAGTTCGAACGAATCGATGCTTCGTCTCGATGGGCAGGGTTGGCATTGCTCGATTCGCGGACGCTTTCGGCCACGGCCGCGATGCTCGGCGACTGGGATTTGCATTCCACGCTCCTGCGGCGGCTGGTGCAATCGGATGCCCGGCGCATGGCTGTCGAAAAGGGCGCATCTCCGTTGCTTGCGACAGAGGCTGGAGCGACCGCAAATTTCGAGCGGAGGCTGCTGATCGCGTCACGCGGGGCCCGCACGGACTGGCCGAGCCGCTACATCCTGCCACTCGTGGAGGACGTCATGACCGAGCGGCTGATGGACACCCCGGTTCGTCCCCAATGGCTGATTTTTGCCGCGTTGGCGGTGACGCTCGCAGCCGCTCTGAGCTTTGCTCAGGGTTGGGGTTGGGCGGCACTGGCACTGCTGCTGATTGCTCTTCCGCTGGACTTGGTCGCCGACCGGCTCGCCAGTCTGCGCCTTCGCCCCCTGCCAGGGAACATGCTCGCTCGACGAGCTCTCTGGCCCGCGATGGGTGTCGCTCTGCTCGCGCTCGGGTGGTGGCAGTCACGAGCGAGCGGCGACTCGGCCGCGCTGGTTGCCGCGGTGGCCTGCGCCGCCTTTGCGGAGGCTGCGCGGATCGAGCATGGCCCGGACCGCTTGCGCGGCGAGCAATGGCTGTTCTCCGTCCGGGGGGCGGTGCTGGCCATTGTTCCATTCGCGCTCATGGGGTGGTGGAGCGAAGCCGTTCTCTTTCTATTCGGGTATGCGGGCGCGACCTTCTTCTACGTCCAGCGGGAGCGGCATCGCACACCGCGAGATTGACGCGCCGTTAACTCCGTTCGACTAAAGAAGACGCCAATGAAGTTGCAGGACAGGCCCAGCGCCGCGGGCGCAGCCGACCGCCGCGTCGTCACCGCGTTCAGCGCGGAACGGGGACGGCTGACTGCGGCCCGCAATGACTTCTTCCTCGATCCGGCGATCCGGCTCAGCGACCATGAGCGCGCGCTAATGAGCAGCCTGCTCGACGGAATCCTGACCCTCATCGCCGGCGAGCTCCGCTCTGCGCTCCCAGCGCCGATTGCGGGGCTGGTGAACTATGACGAGCAGTCGCTCAGCCGGACACTGGCATCAGCCGGTCTGCTCGACAGCGATGAGCTTGTTGCGCTGCTTCTTCGAACCGCGGATGAGCAACGGATCAGCGCAGCCATGGCTGGCCGTCCCGATCGTCCGAAAGCCCCGTTCGTTCAGGGCCTGGTTGCCGGGGTGAATGATTCCATTGCCAGTGCCGCAATGGATCTGGTGCTTGGGCGAGGCCGAAGGACTGACCGCTTCGGCCGTCGCTGTCTCGACTTTGATGATCTCGAAGCATCGCTCGCGGTCCAACTTTCGAACGCCGTGGCGGCCCTGGTCAGACCACGAACGTCAAACGCTCGTGACGTGGAGCAGGCTCTCTGCGCAGCGGTCGAGCGGTTGCTTGAGCGGCATGATCCTTCCAATGGCCTGGATGTGAAAATCAGCGCTATCGTGCGCGCGCTCGCGAATGGGCGGCAACTCGACGAGCCTACACTGTTGGGGATGGCGAGCGACGGTGAATCGGCCTTGCTGGCTGCCGCTCTGGCTGAACGTGCGTCGATTCCAGTCCGCGAGGCATGGAGTTGTCTCGTCGCTCCCAACGAGGGCCGCTTGGCCATTCTCCTGCGCGCCGCCGGGCTGGAGCGGTCGACCGCCGCACGGCTGATTGCAATGCTCGCGGAGCCGATCGGAATTCTGGATCCAGTCAGAGAGATCAGTGCATTCGACCAGTTCGACGACGAGTCCGTTGCCGGCGCGGTAAGCTGGCTATGCTGCCACCCCGCATATCGGGATGCAGTCGAGCGGCTGGAAGCGGTCGATGGCTAGTGCCGTTCCCGAGTTCCTACCGGTCTCAGGGGTCGTCGATGCCGAAGGACGGCTGATCGAGGCCGACCCGCCCCTCGCAACGCTCCAGATCGAGGCCGGAGCCGACATTGGCGGCATGTTGGCCCTGCCGCAGCTGGCGCATCTTGCAAGCCTCGTCCGGCAGCTTGGCGCGCCGATGTCCCGCGCGGTCACCGCGGCCGGCGCGGAGCAGGACCTGGATCTGTGGGTGATTGCCGAACCGGAGGGTGATCGCGTTCATCTACGGATTGAACGGTGGGCTGCACGACCGGCAAGCGGGCCGCGCTTTCCGCGTCTCGTGGAGAGCGAAACCGGCCCTTCCGCCCGCACTTCCAACGATTGGGCAGTCGATGCTGAGCTTCGCCTCACGCATCTGGGCGCCGACCTGGCGGACCGGCTTGGCACTGATGTCCGCTGGGCGCTGGGACAACCTCTCACGCGCGTGATGCGGCTGATCGAGGAGCCCGATGGCTCGCTTCCGCTCCTGACCGCTCTGTCGCAGCGGATTCCATTTGAGAAGCAGCAGGCGCGTCCACGCGACCGTGAAGACCCGAATTTGCTGTTGAGCGGCCAGCCTCTGCTCCTTCAGGACGGCACGATCGCTGGATTCGAAGGCACTGCAATTGGGATCGAAAGTCCGGGCACCGCCAGCGATCAGGCAGTCCTCCCGTTCGAACTCCCGCTCGACACGGTGCTGCGGTCGCCGCTCGACCAGATCATTGGCGCGGCCGACCAGATCGTCGACCGGAGCGACGGCCCATTGCGGCGCGATTATGCGGCCTACGCGACCGACATCGCCGCTGCAGCGCGGCATTTGCTGGGCGTGATCCGCGGCATGGAGGGTCCCCCAGCGCTTCAGAGCGAGGACATCGACCTGGCGGTCCTCGCCGAGGATACGGTGGCAATGCTGCAGCCCGACGCGACAGCGCGGGGCGTCGCGATCGATTTCACCCAGGTTGATGCATCCCTGCCCGCGCGGGGGGACTCGCGTGCGGTCATCCAGATCCTGATCAACCTCATTGCCAATGCGGTTCGCCACTCGCCCAGCGGTGCCAGCGTGACGCTGCTGAGCGTGATCGATCTGAGGAGCGCGTCGCTGACGATTGCTGACCAGGGCCCGGGCATTGCAGTGGCCGACCAGCAAAGAATCTTCGAGAAGTTCGAGCAGGTCGGAGCGAGTCCGGGAGGAACCGGGCTAGGGCTGACCATCGCGCGCCGGCTAGCTCAGGCGATGAATGGCGATATCACAGTTGCGAGCGCCCCAGGCGAGGGCGCGCGCTTTACTCTCAGCCTACCGAGGCCGCCGGCGGAGAGCTGACGGCTCGACCGATTCAGCGGTCAGATACGGGGATATAATCCCGGTGAGGCGACCCCACATAGAGCTGCCGCGGACGGCCGATCTTCTGCTCCGGGTCGGAGATCATCTCGTTCCACTGTGCAACCCAGCCAACGGTGCGGGCAAGCGCGAACAGCACGGTGAACATTTCGGTCGGGAAGCCGATCGCCGACAGGATCACGCCCGAATAGAAATCGACGTTGGGATATAGCTTCTTCTCGACGAAATAATCGTCCTTGAGTGCGATCTGCTCCAGCTCGCGAGCGACGTCGAAAATCGGATCGGTGACCCCAAGCTCCTTGAGCACCTCTTCCGCGGTGCTTTGCATGACCTTCGCCCGCGGGTCGTAGTTCTTGTAGACGCGGTGACCGAAGCCCATCAGTCGGAACGGATCGCTCTTGTCCTTGGCACGGGCGATGTAGGTCGGGATGTTTTCGGGCCGGCCGATCTCGCGCAGCATGTTGAGCGCTGCCTCGTTCGCGCCGCCGTGAGCGGGGCCCCATAGGCAAGCGATTCCAGCCGCGATGCAGGCGAACGGGTTCGCCCCCGACGATCCTGCCAGCCGAACGGTCGAGGTGGATGCGTTTTGTTCGTGATCGGCATGAAGGATGAAAATCCGGTCCATCGCCTTCTCGACGACAGGATTCACCACATAGGGTTCAGCCGGAACGCCGAAGGTCATCCGCAGGAAATTGCCGACGTAGCTGAGGCTGTTGTCGGGGTAGTGGAATGGCTGACCGACCGCATATTTGTAGGCCATCGCCGCGATGGTTGGCATCTTGGCGATCAGCCGGTGCGACGCGATCATTCGCTGCTGCGGGTCGGTGATGTCGGTGCTGTCGTGGTAGAAGGCGGAGAGGGCGCCGACCACGCCGCACATGATCGCCATCGGATGGGCGTCACGGCGGAAACCACGGTAAAAGGTCGAGAGCTGCTCGTGCAGCATGGTGTGGCGGCTGATCGTGTAGGTGAAGTTGTCCAGATCGCTCTTGCGCGGCAGTTCGCCGTGAAGCAGCAGGTAGGCCACTTCCATGAAATTCGAGCGTTCAGCCAGCTGGTCGATCGGATAACCGCGATGGAGGAGGATGCCCTCGTCTCCATCGATGTAGGTGATTGCGCTCTCGCAGCTTGCGGTTGACGTGAACCCCGGATCAAAGGTGAATTTGCCGGTGTTCGCATAAAGCTTGCGGATGTCGATCACCGACGGACCGACGGTGCCTTCACGCAGCGGATAGGCCTGATCCGCAATTTTCATCGTCGCGTTGGCGTCGGCCATTAAGAATCACTCCGAATCTGGTCTGCGATGCGATTAACGCTTTCGCCCTGCCCCAGCAGAGCGAGCACGTCAAAGATTCCCGGTGAGGTTGTCCGGCCGGTGAGCGCGGCCCGCAGCGGCTGGGCAATCTTGCCAAGCTTGATTCCGCATTCGTCGGCGACTGCCCGCACCGCTTGCTCAGTCGAGTCATGGTTCCATTCGGCAAGCGTAAGCAGCCGTTCGTGGACCTTGGTGAGGTTGGCCGCGGCGCCATCGTCATTGAGCAGCGCTGCAGCGGCCGGCTCAAGGGCAATCGGCCGAGCGGCGAATAGAAACCGGGCGCCGTCGGCCAGTTGATTGAGGTCGTGGGCGCGGGCCTTCAGCTCCGGCATTGCCCGGGTCAGAAGATCCCTGGCATCATCGGGCAATCCCAGGCGCTGACGAATCAGGGCCGCGAGGCGTCCGTCATCAGCCGCGCGGATGTAATGGCCGTTCAAATTCTCGAGCTTCTTCAGATCGAAGCGGGACGGCGACTTGCCAACATGGTCGAGATCGAACCAGGCAATGGCCTCCTCGCGCGAGATGATCTCATCGTCACCATGGCCCCAGCCAAGGCGGAGGAGGTAATTGAACAAGGCTTCCGGCAGGATCCCGAGCTCGTCACGATAGGCGTCGACTCCAAGCGCGCCATGGCGTTTGCTAAGCTTCGCTCCGTCAGCCCCATGGATCAGGGGGATGTGAGCATAGGTCGGCTCGGCCCAGCCCATTGCGCGGATGATTCCAAGCTGCCGGAAGGCATTGTTGAGATGGTCATCGCCGCGAATGACGTGGGTGACTCCCATGTCATGGTCGTCGACGACGACCGCGAGCATGTAGGTTGGGGTTCCGTCCGAGCGGAGGATGACGAAATCGTCGATCTCGGAGTTGTTGACCGCCACGCGGCCCTGGACGAGATCATCGATCACCGTCTCGCCCGACTGCGGCGCCTTGAGCCGGACCACGAACGGGGCATTGTTCGGCGCATCGGCGGGAGCCCGGTCGCGCCACTCGCTGACGATTCGGAATGGATGGCGCTCAGCCTGCGCCTGCTCCCTTCGGGCTGACAGTTCTTCCTGAGTCAGGTAGCAGCGGTAGGCGGCCCCGCGCTCGAGCAATTCCGCTGCCACCTCGGCGTGGCGCGCCTCGAACTGCGATTGATGATAGGCGGGCTCATCCCCGGCGATGCCAAGCCAATCAAGCCCGTCGAGAATCGCCGCGATTGCATCCTCAGTCGATCGGGCGCGGTCGGTATCCTCGATGCGGAGCAGATATTTGCCGCCATGATGGCGCGCGAACAGCCAGTTGAACAACGCAGTTCGAGCACCGCCAATATGGAGATATCCGGTCGGAGAGGGGGCAAAGCGAGTCACGACCGCTGCAAGATTGCTGCTTGCGCCCACGCGCGCTTTCCTCTGTCTTGGTCCGATGGATTGGGTGAGCGCCCCTTACATAGCTGAACCGGCGCTGCAAACCCGAAGCTCATGGGCGCAGCAGATCGGTGCAGCGCTAGAGCGCCTTGATGCACTGCTCGAAAGCGAGCGCGACCAGCTTCCGCTGTGGCTGGTGGTCGCTTTCGGATGTGGAATCGCCGGCTGGCTCTCGCTCGGCCAGCCCAGGCACTGGCAGGGAGCCATGTGCCTTGCAGCGGCGTCGGTCATCGCCGGACTCTTGTTCCGCCATCGCCGGAGCGGCCAAGTGCTGGCGTGGGGAAGCGCTGCAGTGCTGGCCGGCTGCGCGCTGATATGGGCAAGGGCCGAATGGGTCAGTGGTCCGCGAGTCGAACGGCCGGTGGTGGTGACATTCTCAGCCCGGGTGGAGCGCGTTGAGCAGCTTGTCAGCCGCGGCACGCATCGCCTGACCCTGGCTCCGGTCGATGCCAGTCTCCCGGCGCGCGTTCGGGTGTCCATTCCCGATCGCGCCGGAGCCCAGGGAATCAGTGCGGGAGCGCTCATCTCGCTCCGCGCCCGGCTGGTTCCGCCGCCACCAATGGCTCTTCCTGGAAGTCATGATCACGCGCGCGACGCCTGGTTCCGGGGCATCGGCGGGACAGGTCGGGCCCTCGATCCACCGACGATCATCGAAGCCGGGACTCCAGGCTGGCTCGACAATCTGCGGGAGGGCCTCGGCAGCAGAATCCGGGAGCGGCTGCCGGAAAGCAGCGGCGCGATCGCCACCGCCCTTGCCAATGGCGATCAGGGCGCGATCTCGGAAGCGGACGCCGAGGCAATGCGGCGAAGCGGTCTGGCGCACCTGCTTTCAGTCAGCGGCTTGCACATCGCAGCCGCGGTTGGCGGAGCGATGTTCCTGGCGTTGCGCTTGCTGGCGATCAGCGAGCGGCTGGCGTTACGGTTCAACCTGGTGGTGGTATCCGCCGGTGCAGGGGCCGCGGCAGGAATCGCCTATACCCTGCTGACGGGCGCGCAGGTGCCCACGGTCCGCAGCTGTATCGCCGCCTTGCTGGTGCTGCTGGGCCTGGCGCTTGGCCGAGAGGCATTCAGCATAAGGCTGGTTGCGGTTGGCGCATTGGTCGTGCTGTTGTTTCGCCCTGAAGCGTTGGCGGGAGCGAGTTTTCAGCTCAGCTTTGCCGCCGTTACCGCCATCGTGGTGCTTCACGAGCAAGGGTGGATGAAGCGCTGGTTTGGAGCGCGCGACCAAGGAATGCTTGATCGCGCCACGCGGGCAATCGGGACAATGGTCCTCACCGGGCTGGCGGTCGAGCTTGCCCTGATCCCGTTCGCTCTGTTTCATTTTCATAAGGCTGGCCTCTACGGAGTTGCCGCGAACATCATCGCGATCCCGCTAACGACCTTTGTGATTATGCCACTCGAGGCATTAGCGTTGATCGTCGATCCCATCGGGATAGCTGGTCCGCTGTGGTGGCTGACCGGATTGATGATCGACGGGCTGCTCAGCCTGGCGCGTTCGGTCGCGGCGATGCCCGGCTCGGTCATCATGACTCCCGCCATCCCCAATTGGGCGTTCGCGGCGATGGTTGGCGGCGGGCTGTGGTTCTGCCTGTGGAAGCGCCGCTGGCGGGTCCTCGGGATCGTTCCGATTGCTGTGGGCGCCCTTGGTGCGGCGACGACCTCCGCCCCTGACCTCGTCGTAACTGGCGACGGGCGTCATCTGGCGGTGATCACCGATGGCAAACCAGCGCTTCTGCGCGAGCGAAGCGGCGATTTCATGCGCTCGTTGATCGGCGAAGCCGCGGGGTTTGACGGTGAAGCCGGTCCGATTGCGGCGCTACGCAACGCCCGCTGCAGCCGTGATAGCTGTATGGCCCGGATCACACGTGATGGACGAAGCTGGACGCTGCTGGCGACGCGATCAAACAGCTATCCGGACTGGAATGTGATGGTTCGTGCCTGTGCGATGGCGGACATTGTGGTCTCAGACCGCCGTTTGCCACGGTATTGCCGCCCGCGCTGGCTGAAGCTTGACCGCGAGGCGCTGAAAAGCGCCGGCGGACTGGCTATCCACCTCGGCAGTTCGCCCCGGATCGACAGCGTGGCTCAACGGGTGGGGCAGCACCCTTGGGCAGCAACGTCCGGACCCCCTTGATCTGTCAGGTTTCGCTATTCGGCTGCCACACAGCTAGTTCGCTTCCTGACGGATCGATGAAGTGAAAGCGCCTGCCGCCCGGGAAGGCGTAGATCGGGCGCGCGACGATACCGCCAGAAGCGGTGACGGAATCCAGCGCTGACTCAAGATCAGCGACGCGGATGATCGGCAGCGGTGCGGCGAGTGCTTCGTCGGGCTGCCCGTTGAGGCCCAGGTCCACGTCATCGGTGGTGGTCGCCGCATAATCGGGAGAGAAGTTGGTGAACGTCCAGCCGAACGCACGGGCGTAGAAATTTCGGGTCAGTTCATGCGCGGTGATGCTCGGAAGCTCGACATAGTCGATGCGGGCGATTGCCATCTCAATAGCGGCGGATCAATCCGGCCAGTCGGCCCTGGATCCGGACCTGATCGGGGCGGTAGCGCTGCGGTTCATAATTGCGGTTGGCGGGATCAAGCCGGACCATCTGTCCTTCGCGACGGAAGGTCTTCAGAGTTGCTTCCTCATCATTGACCAGAGCGACCACAATTTCCCCCTCGCGCGCGGTGTCGACTCGGCGGATTAGGGCGAAATCGCCATCAAGGATGCCTTCTTCGACCATCGAATCTCCCGAGACCTCCAGCGCATAATGCTCCCCGGGACCGAGCAGGGCGGCCGGAACGGTGAAGCTCTCCGTCCCCTGAAGCGCCTCGATCGGAGTGCCTGCGGCGATCCGGCCGTGAAGCGGGATTTCGATCAGATCGTTGGCGGGTTGCGGAAGTGGCTTGGGCGGCTGTTTCGCAGCTGGTGCCTGGATCGTCTCCGGCATCCGCAAAATTTCAAGGGCGCGTGCGCGGTTGGGCAGCCGGCGGATGAACTGCCGCTCCTCAAGCGCGGAAATGAGCCGGTGAACTCCGGATTTTGATTTGAGATCAAGCGCTTCACGCATTTCATCGAAGCTGGGCGAGACGCCCGTTTCGGCGAGTCGCTCATGAACGAATTGAAGCAATTCGTGCTGCTTGACCGTAAGCATTCCAACCTCCCGGAACGAATAGGGAACGTCTAGGAAACGTTTCGGGGCTCGTCAACTGTAAGTTGCATGAAGGCGCGTAGGAGCGCGTGCCCATGCTCACTAGCGACGCTCTCCGGATGGAATTGGACTCCATGAGCCGGGGCCGTTTCATGGCGCATCGCCATGACCAGTCCACCGGCCCATGCATTGGCCACCAGCGGAGAACACGGCTCGCCGACCGCCAGCGAGTGATAACGCGTCGCGGCGAACGGGGAGGGCAATCCGCCAAACAGGCCGCTGCCGTCATGATTCACGCTCGCGACCTTGCCATGCATTGGTGGAACTCTGTCCACCTGGTTTCCGCAGGCGATCGCCAGCGCCTGATGCCCCAGGCACACCCCGAGGAGCGGAACCCGCCGCTGGATGCAGGCCGCCGCGAGGTCAACCGAGATTCCCGCCTGCTCGGGCCGTCCCGGGCCGGGTGAAATCAAGATGCCGCTCGCGCCAGATGCAAGCGCGTCATTGACGCTGATGGAATCGCTGCGCTCGACCTCAACCGTGGCGCCAAGTGCCGTGAGATAGTCGACCAGCGTGAAGGTGAAGCTGTCGTAATTGTCGATCTAACCCCCGGATAACTGCTGGCGAACCCGCGCCATCTCTTGCTTGTTGAGCTTGATCTTCAGCCCTGCCTGGATCGCATTCACCAGTTGCTCGGCATATTCCCGCTGAGCCATTTCCCCGAACTCGGCCTGGGTCCGCGCGATCAGCGCCGGCTGCATCGAAGCATTGCCTGCGGTGACCTTCTTGACCTGAACAATGAAGAAGGCGCGGTTCTGCGGCGACGACACCAGTCGCGATTTACCTTGCGGCAACGAGAAGAGGGCGATCAGCGGCGGAGGAACCCGGCCCTGGAACTGCGCGAGCTGCAAGCGGCGCCCGCCGATCGGTTGCGGCGGTGGAAGCCGCGCTCCGGATGCGCGCGCGGCCTCGTTCAGCGGGGTTCCGCGCGCCACTCTGGCGGCGATCCCCTCAGCCACCAGCTTTGCCCGCTCAGCTGCTTTGGCTGAGATCCAGTCAGACCGAAGCTGGTCCGCGATCTTCTCCAGCGGCGGCGGTGCGGGTTCGATCACCTGCTCGGTCGCAACCAGCGCATATTGACCTTGTCCGAACGTTTCGACGCGGGCGTCGTCGTCCGGAGCGGATTCGAATGCGGCCTTCAGCACGTTGCTCGCTGCCGGAGGAAGCCGGAAGGCGCGATCACTCGGCGCCACTCCGCTCGCGGTCAGGGGCGGCGTCTGTGCCGCGGTCAGCCGGTATTTCGCGACCATGTCGGCGAAGCTGGCCCCGTCGGCGACCTCATCTTCAATCGCGGTGATCAGGTCAGTCAGCGCATTCTTGCGCTTGTCGGCAGTCAGGCGAGCGGCGATCTCGTCACGCACTTGCGCCAGTGGGGTGCCGGCCTCGTCACGAACCGCATCAATTCGCACGACGTGCCAGCCGAGTTCCGACTGAAGCGGTCCCACGATGGCGCCCTTCTTGGCCGCAAAAGCTGCCGCTGCAACCTCTGCTCCAGCAAGCGACTCGAACTGATCTCGAGATTGGACGCCGATCGCGACATCCGCGGCGCTAAGCCCGGTCGGAGCCGCAGCCTGGGCGAAGCTGCTGCCCGCACGAGCCCGGGTCGCGATCGCCTGCGCGGTCTGCCGATCTGGAACGACTGCCTGGCTGATATCGCGCAACTGCCTGGGGGCATATTTCGCCCGATCGGCGTTATAGGCTGCCGCGATCTCCTGCTCAGTCGCAGCCGCCGAGGCGACGTTTTCCGGACTGATGACGGCGTAACGAATGACCCGTTGCTCGGGGATGGTGTAGCGAGCACGGTTCTCCGCGAAATAGCGCCGCAGGTCTGCATCGTTAGGGTTGAGATCCTTGCGGAAGAGATCGATCGGAACAGCGACCAGTTCACCTTCCCGCTGCTCGAGCAGCATCGAGGCGTAGGGCTGAGCGACGCCCGTCGCGATCCGGCTGTTCGCAACGCCCGGTGCGAGCACAAGACGTTGCAGCAG
>CAMLKX010000007.1 GCA_946480515.1 uncultured Sphingomonadaceae bacterium
TCCGAACCGTCGGAATAGAGCGGCCAGGCGACCGCCCACTCGGCGCTGCCCTGCGGCTGACCGGTCGGGTCGAGCGGAAAGTCCTGGCGGCCGGTGAACGGCTGGTTGGTAACGCAGGGGCGGTCGCCGAGCTGCTCGGCGAGATGATCGGCAAGGCCGCCGGGAAACTGGAAGGTGGCGCTCTCCGGGACGTCGGCTGAGGTGAGCGAAGGGTCGCAGCGCCAGCGGATCTCGACCCCGGCGAACAGATAGGCTTTGGACCGGGCGAGGCGGTACAGCCGCGCGGGATCGAAGCGGGCGTCGGCGCCGAAAATCTCCGGATCGGGGGCGAAGGACACGGTGGTGCCGCGGCGGTTGGGAGCAGCGCCGACCTCCTGAAGCGGGGACGAGGCCAGGCCCCTCGCGAAGGTCTGGCGGTAGAGCTTGCGGTCCCGGGCGACCTCGACCACCGTTTCGGTCGACAAAGCGTTGACGACGCTGACCCCGACGCCGTGGAGGCCGCCGCTGGTCGAATAGGCCTTGCCTTCGAACTTGCCGCCCGAGTGGAGGGTGGTCAGGATCACCTCCAGCGCCGACTTGCCGGGATATTTGGGGTGCGGGTCGACCGGGATGCCGCGGCCATTGTCGGCGACGGTTAGGCGGTTCCCGGGCTCGAGCGTGACCTCGATGCGGCTGGCGTGGCCGGCGACCGCCTCGTCCATCGAATTGTCGATGACCTCGGCGGCGAGGTGGTGAAGGGCGCGATCGTCGGTGCCGCCGATATACATGCCGGGGCGGCGGCGGACCGGCTCCAGCCCCTCCAGCACCTCGATTGAGGACGCGTCATAGCTGTCGGGAGTGGCGGAACCAGGTGCGGCGAACAGGTCAGTCATCCTGACAAGCTATAGGGCGCGACGAAGGCGGGTGCCAAGCGGCGAAGGGGGGTGGTTGCCCGCCGCAAAGGCATGCGCTGAATATACCACTCGGTAGTGACAAATATAGCACCAAACACCTTGAAAAACGGCATGTGCTTCCTAGGTAACAGCGTGCCGGGCGCCCGGTTGGGGCCTGGTGAACAGGGCATCGGGCGGTTGCGCAGTCGATGCCCTGTCTGGTCGCTCAACAAGGAGGACATCATGCGTAGCGCGTTTGATTTTGCACCCTTCCGCCGCTCCAGTGTCGGCTTCGACCGGCTGTTCGACATGCTCGAAAACAGCGCAGCCGGCCAGAATGGCGAGACTTATCCGCCGTTCGACCTGATCAAGGTCGATGACCAGCGGTATCGCATCGCCCTGGCGGTTGCCGGGTTCGGCCGCGAGGACATCGAGATCACGGCGCACGACAATGTGCTGCTGATCCGCGGCAAGAAGACGGACGATGACCGCAATAATTATGTGCATCGCGGCATCGCGACCCGCTCGTTCGAGCGGCGCTTCGCGCTTGCCGATCATATCCAGGTGCGCGGTGCGGATCTGAAGGACGGAATGCTGTCGATCGATTTGGTGCGCGAGATTCCGGAAGCGATGAAGCCGCGGAAGATCGAGATCGGCGGTTCGGCGCCGAAGCAGGATCAGATCGAAGCCAGCGCCACTCAGCACAAGGAGGCCGAGCAGGCCTAACGCTCGCTTTGGTCCACGAATAAGCTCCCGGAGGCGCGGCTTCCGGGAGCTTTTTTTGGGAGCGGTTGAAATTGAGGGCGCTCGAAGTTATAACATCTGTATGACCAAACCGATGAAACTCGTCCCGATTGGGAACTCCACGGGCATCGTGCTTCCCAAGGACGTTCTGGCCCGGCTCCATGTTGAGCGGGGCGACCAGCTTTACCTGACCGAGGCCCCGGACGGGAGCTACCGGATCAGCGCCTATGATCCGGAATTCGCCAGCCAGATGGAGATTGCGGAGCGGATCATGCGCAAAGACCGTGAGATCCTTCGCGCACTCGCTAAATGAGCGAGTGGGTTTGGATCAGGCCGGACCTCGTCGACGCCATCCATGATCGGCAACTTGCGGAACACGGCGGCCCCTCGGGAATCCGCGACCGCGGAGCGCTGCAGTCGGCGCTGGCACGAGCGCAAAACCGAGCCGCCTATGGCGACCCGGATGCAGCCGATCTCGCTGCAGCGTATGCGTTCGGTGTAGCACGGAATCACCCATTCGTGGACGGCAATAAGCGCACTGCGTGGGTGCTTGCCCGGCTGTTCCTGGCGTTGAACGGGCAGCTACTGGAATTCGACGATGCCGATGCGATCCGCACTGTGCTCGCCCTTGCCGCCGGAGAGCTCCGCGAGGAGGGGCTGGCGACGTGGCTGCGGGAGCGGGTGAGGGAGAGCTGACCCGCCGCGCAATGCCTAGCGCACTCGCGGCCCGCCGAACGGAAGCGGCGGCGGCGGACGGCGGTCACGGCGCGGCAGTTGCGCCTGATAGGCGACTCCGCAATGGTTCACGCAATAGGGGAAGCCGGGATTGGCCGGAGCCCCGCAGAAGTGGAAGTCCGGCTCGCCCGGATGACCCATCGGCCATTTGCAGATGCGGTCATTGAGGTCGAGCAGACTGGTCTTGCCCGCAACCTCTGCGCTCGGCTTGGCGGGAACCAGGCGGCGCGGCGGAGCCGGCGGGATCGGTGCCTGGGTGTCGCCCGGACCCTGGCGAACGAAGCCCCCGGGGCCGACCGACCGATATTGCATCCGTGGGTCGGGCACGGCTGTCTTGGCCGGAGCAGAGGCGGAAGCAGGCGTGTCGGCGACCGGAGCGGGAGGCGCGGCTGGAGCGACAGGCGCGGGCGCTGGCCTTTCGGCCTTGGGAGCAGCCGGCGCGGGTGCGGGGGAGGGCGGCTGCGCCGTAGCGGCCGCCTGGCGGACCGGCTTATCATCGCCGGGCTTGACCGGAGACGGACGCGATTCGAGCCCCAGGCGGTGGGCCTTGCCGATCACCGCATTACGGCTCACTCCGCCAAGTTCGTCGGCGATCTGGCTAGCCGTGGCGCCCTCGGCCCACATCGCCTTCAGGCGCTCGATCCGCTCGTCAGTCCAGGACATGCTCTTATATTCTCCAACCGAATTGCCGCAGGCGGTTGCCGCTCATCGCGGCAGCCGATAGGCGTTGGCCGCGTGAACGACCAGCCCGCAAGCGACCAAGCGCCAAACCATCAGACCGGCCAATGGGTTCGGACCGAACCGGGTGTTCCGCAGCTGAGCGGCATCAACCTGGGCGGTCTCAAGACTCTCTATGTGAAGGAGGTCCGGCGTTTCTTCAAGGTCCAGACCCAAACCATCTGGGCCCCGGCGATCACCACGCTGCTATTCCTGGTGATCTTCTCCGTCGCGCTGGGAGGGCAGCGCCGGATGGTGATGGGCGTCCCCTTTGCCGACTTCATCGCGCCGGGCCTGATCGTCATGGCGATGATCCAGAACGCCTTCGCCAATTCGAGCTTCTCCCTGCTGGTCGGCAAGATCCAGGGCACGATCGTCGATTATTTGATGCCGCCGCTGTCCACGGGTGAGTTGATCGCGGGGCTGATTGGGGCGGCGGTCACCCGCGCTTTCCTCGTCGGAGGGGCGGTGTGGCTGGCGATGGCCTTCTACCCCGGAGTGCACGTCGCCCTGACCCACCCGCTGAGCGCGTTGTGGTTCGGGCTGATGGGATCGCTGATGCTGGCGTTCCTCGGACTGCTCACCTCTTTGTGGGCGGAGAAGTTCGATCACGCGGCGGCGGTAACAAACTTCGTCGTCGCTCCGCTCTCCCTCCTCTCGGGCACATTCTACTCGATCGAGCAGCTCTCCCCGGCATTCCAGGCGGTAAGCAGGCTCAACCCGTTCTTCTACGTGATCTCGGGCTTCCGTCACGGCTTCCTCGGCGAGGCCGATTCGCATGTGATCGGCGGCGGGATCATCCTGCTGGTCATCAACCTGCTGCTGTGGGCGGCCTGCCACCTCCTGCTGAAAAGCGGCTGGAAGATAAAGAACTAGTTCGAACAACCACTTAACGAATTAACCTGGTTGAACGGCAGATTACATGCCTGTTCAGCTTCACCTCAACTTGCCTAGCCCAAAAACAACGCATTGAATTCTTCAGCAGGAGAGAGTGATGCGTAAATACCTGATTGCAGCCGCCTTCGCGGTTTCGGCAGTTGCCGCCAGCGCGCCGGCATCCGCGCAAGTCGATCCGCAGCGCTATGGTTGGGGCTATTCCAATCCGGATTGGCGATTCAGCGGCGGCTACCTGCAGCAGCGGCTCGACCGCGTGCGCAACCGGATCGAGCGGCTCGACCAGCGCGATCGTCTGAGCGAGCGCGAAGCGCGCTACCTTCGCCAGGAAGTGCGTGAGCTCCGGTATCGTCTCAATCGTCAGGCGTGGAATGGGCTGGGTCGTGGCGAGCGGCGTAACCTCGAGCTTCGGATCGACCGGCTTGAACAGCGCGTGTTCCGCGAGGCGCGTGATGCCAATGGCCGCCGCGGTGGTTATGGGGACCGGCGCTGGGACGGAAATTACGACCGCGACGGCTACTGGAGTCGTGACGGCCGCTGGATCGAACGCAACTAAGCAAAGGCATCAACCGATGCGAGGGGAGGCGCTCCGGGCAACCGGGGCGCCTTTCGGTTTGCCGGGGGGCATTTGACGCGCTCGCGGGCGGAGCAGTATAGGCCGCGCTTTCCGGGCGGCCGAGTGGGTCGCCCTTTTGCGTTGAATCGTCCAGCAAGAAGGACCCGCACCATGGCTATCACGCCGCTGATGCCCGTCTATCCCCGGTGCGAGGTCCGTCCGGTTCGCGGCGAGGGCGCTTACCTGTTCGACGAGAGCGGCCGCAAATATCTCGATTTCGCGAGCGGGATCGCCGTCAATATCCTCGGCCATGGCCATCCGCACCTGGTTGAAGCGATCCAGAGGCAAGCGGCAACGCTGATGCATGTGTCCAACCTCTACGGCAGCCCCCAGGGCGAGGCGCTGGCGCAGCGGCTGGTCGACCTGACATTCGCGGACACGGTGTTCTTCACCAATAGCGGTGCCGAGGCGGTCGAAGCGGCGATCAAGACGGCGCGCCGCTATCACTTCGCGAAAGGCAATGAGCACAAGCACACGCTGATCACCTTCCGCAACGCCTTCCACGGGCGGACGCTGGGGACGATCAGCGCGACCGACCAGCCGAAGATGCGCGATGGGTTCGAGCCGCTGCTCCCCGGCTTTCATGTCGTCGAGTTCAACAATCTCGATGAGGCGCGGGCAGCGATCAACGATCACACCGCCGGGTTCATGCTGGAGCCTGTGCAAGGCGAGAGCGGCATCCGGCCGGCCAGCGAGGAATTCATTCGCGGGCTTCGCCGACTGTCGCACGAGCATGACCTGATGCTGGTGTTCGACGAGGTTCAATGCGGCGTGGCCCGGACCGGCACCCTGTTTGCTTATGAGCAATATGGAGTGACTCCGGACATCATGGCTATCGCCAAGGGCATTGGCGGCGGCTTTCCGCTTGGCGCGTGCCTGGCGAGCGAGAAAGCCGCGGCCGGGATGGTGTTCGGCACCCATGGTTCAACCTATGGCGGCAATCCGCTGGCGATGGCGGCGGGCGAGGCGGTGCTGGACGTCGTTGCGAACGACGAATTCCTCAGCCGGGTGCGCGCAACCGGAGAGCGGTTGCGGTCGGCGCTCGAGCAGATGATCCCGAACCATGACCATCTGTTCGACTCCGTGCGCGGCAAGGGGCTGATGCTGGGGATCAAGCTCAAGAGCGATAGCCGGGCGTTCGTTTCTTATCTGCGCACCCGCGGGCTGCTGACGGTTGCCGCCGGGGACGATGTCGTTCGGGTTCTGCCGCCGCTGAACATCGACGAGAGCCATATCGCGGAATTCGTCGAGACGCTGTCGGCTGCAGCGGCGGACTATGAGCTTCCAGCCGAGGCGGCATGACCATTCGTCACTTCATCGACCTGGCCGATGCCGGAGGCGAAGCGATCGCGGCGATCCTGAACGACGCGCAGGAGCGTAAGGCCGCGCGCGCCGGCTGGCCCAAGGGGAAGCCGGACGCGGATGCTCCACTCGGCGGGCATGTCCTCGGGATGATCTTCGAGAAGCCGTCGACCCGGACCCGCGCAAGCTTCGATTTGGCGATTCGGCAGCTCGGGGGAACGCCGCTGATGCTCGATTCCGGCTCGTCCCAGCTCGGCCGGGGAGAGACGATTGCCGACACGGCGCGCGTGCTGTCGCGCTTCGTCGACGCGATGATGATCCGCACCGACAGCCATTCGAAGGCGGATGAGCTGGCGCGCTTCGCGTCGGTCCCGGTGATCAACGGGCTCACCGACAAGTCGCATCCGTGCCAGATCCTTGCCGACATGCTGACTCTGATCGAGCATCGCGCGAAGCTCGCCGGAAGCAAGTGGACCTGGCTCGGCGACGGTAACAATGTCTGCAACTCGCTGATCGAAGCGGCATCGCTAATGCACTTCGACATTACTGTCGCCTGCCCGGCGGGGTTCGAGCCGGACATGGACGTGTTGCAAGCAGCGGCAGCGCGAGGCCAAACCGTGCCAATTGTTCGCGACGCAGCGGTCGCGGTTGCTGGAGCCGATGTGGTGGTGACGGACACCTGGACCTCAATGGGCCAGGCCGACAGCGCGCAGAAGATTGCCGCGATGGAGCCCTACCGCGTTGACGAAGCGCTGATGAGCGCGGCGGGCGAGCAGGCGCTGTTCATGCACTGCCTGCCGGCTCATCGCGGCGAGGAAGTGGTTGATCCGGTCATCGACGGCGACCGCTCGGTTGTGTGGGATGAGGCGGAGAACCGCCTTCATGCGCAGAAGTCGCTGCTGCTCTGGTGTCTGGGCAAGCTTTAAGGCGATCGCCGCCTGGGGGTGCAAGCCGCTGGCGATCGCCCTATCTTGCGTAGAATGACAGCCGCCTTGACCCCGCTCCCGCCTCTCACCGTGGACGTCGCGCTTGGCGTCAGCATTCCCGACCGGCATGCCCGCGGTCGGATTGCGCGGATTGGTCCGGCACTCGACACGATCCTTGCCAACCACGGCTACCCGGCCGTGCTGCAGAAACTGTTGGCGGAGGCGCTGGTGCTGACGGCGCTGCTCGGTGCATTGCTCAAGGATCCCGGCGGGCAGCTGACCATGCAGGCGCAGACCCAGTCTGGCGCGATTGATCTCCTGGTTTGCGACTATCTTGGCGGCGAGTTGCGCGGCTATGTCCGCCACGATCCCGACCGACTGGCCGAGCTGCCTGCTGACCCGTCGCTCTTCGCCCTGTTCGGCGCGGGGTATCTCGCCATCACCTTCGATCAACCGCTGACCAACGAGCGTTATCAGGGCGTGGTACCGCTTGAGGGCTATAGCCTGGCCGACGCAGCGCAGAGCTATTTCAGCCAGTCAGAACAAATCCCAAGCATCGTCCGGCTCGCTGCGCGGAAGACAGAGGCCGGGTGGATTGCCGGGGGCCTATTGTTCCAGCACCTGCCCGAAGGGGAGGAAGGACGCGAGCGGCTGCACACGCGGCTCGATCATCCGGATTGGCCGCATGTCGCGGTGCTGGCGGGTTCCGTCCGGCCGGAAGAGCTTACCGATCCCGAACTGGCGCTGGACGCGCTGGCGTGGCGGCTATTCCACGAGGAGCATGAGGTGCGGATCCTGACTCCGGTCCCGCTTGCTCGCGGGTGCCGATGCAGTCCCGACTATGTTCGATCGGTGATCGCCCGCTTCCCGGTCGAGGAACGCGCGGCGATGGCTGGCGACGACGGAACAATCCGGGTCGACTGTGCCTTTTGCGCGACCAGCTTCCCAATCGATCTCGAAACGACCGGCTGAGTTTCTTCTCCTCTCGTTAAATTTCGGCTGGTAAAGCGTCCGGCATGATGCGCGGGCGAACGCTGACGATGATCGGGTTTGCCGTCGGGGCGGGGGTTCTCCTCGCCGCGGCGACCGCTCCGACCTTGCTGAATCGCTTTGCCGGCGGGCTGTGGGAGGTCAGCCGTTCGGCCACCGGTGCTGACCCGGTCCGGATGTGCATCGCCAGTCCCGCTCGGCTAGCCCAATTTGAGCATCGTGGGCGCGCCTGTACGCGCGTGGTGATCGCGGACAAGCCAGAAGAGGCTCTGATCCACTACACCTGTCCCGATGGCGGGTTCGGCCGGAGCCGGATCGAGATGATTACGCCGCGCTCGCTCAGGATCGACACGCAGGGAATCTCGGGCGGTGCTCCATTCGCCTATGTCCTGCACGCCCGGCTAGCTGGATCCTGTGCGGCTCATTAAGCAAAGGTTTAACAATCGTCAGGCATAAGACGACTCGTGCCAGTGGGCACGCTTACTCCCTCTTGGGCTCGGCCCAAATCTCGGCCGTTCGGATCTTCCGGGCGGCCGTTCTTTTTCGAGCGGGTTGCGCGCGGTGGAGCGATCGGCTTAGCGCGTAGCGATGGCAACACAGCGCAAAACAGCCATTGTCCTGCTCTCCGGCGGGCTGGATTCGATGGTTTGCGCGGCGATCGCTCGGGAGCGGGGCTTCACGGTGCTGGCGCTGACGGTCGACTATAATCAGCGGCACCGCGCGGAGCTTGCCGCAGCATCGCGCATCGCGGGCAAGCTCGCCGAGCGACACGTGTGCCTTTCCCTCGACCTGTCGCAGTTTGGCGGATCGGCACTGACCAGTAGCCTTGCGGTGCCCAAGGACGGGCTCGCCGACGGAATCCCGATCACCTATGTCCCCGCGCGCAACACCGTGTTGCTCAGCCTCGCGTTGGCCTGGGCGGAAGCGTCAGGCGCGCGCGACCTGTTCATCGGGGTCAACGCGCTCGACTATTCGGGTTATCCGGACTGCCGCGCCGAGTTCGTTGGCGCCTTCGAAGCGCTGGCGAATCTTGCGACCAAGGCGGGCGTGGAGGGCGACAAGTTCGCGGTTCACGCTCCGCTGCAATTCATGACCAAGGCCGACATCGCCAGAGAGGCGGATCGCCTCGGTCTCGACGCGGGTGACAGTCACAGCTGCTACGATCCGGAGGACGACGGCACCCATTGCGGCCTGTGCGACGCCTGCCGCCTGCGGGCGCGGGGCTTCGCCGAGGCGGGATTACCCGATCCCACGCGCTATCGCGTGACCCCTCCGCTGCAGCCATGACCTATGCCGTCAAGGAATGCTTCCTCACGCTGCAGGGGGAAGGTGTCCAGGCCGGCAGCCGGGCGGTGTTCCTGCGCTTCGCCGGCTGCAACCTGTGGACTGGGCGGGAACAGGACCGGGCATCCGCCGTGTGCCGGTTCTGCGACACCGATTTCGTCGGCACCGATGGCGCGGGGGGAGGCAAGTTCCGGTCGGCGGAGGACCTCGCCAGTCATGTCCTGGCGATGTGGGGCGGGGGATCAGACGAGCGGCTGGTGGTGATCACCGGCGGTGAGCCAATGCTTCAACTCGATCAGCGGCTGGTGGATGCGCTTCATCGCCACGGCTTTCGCATCGCGGTCGAAAGCAACGGCACCATTCCGGCAGTGCCGGGAATCGACTGGCTGTGTATCAGCCCAAAAGCCGGATCCGAGGTCGTCCAGCGGAGCGGCGATGAGCTGAAGCTGGTCTGGCCGCAGGAGCAGATCGACCCGGCAGCGCTCGAGAAGTGGGATTTCAAGCACTTTCTGGTTCAGCCGATGGACTGCGCCCGGCGGGAAGCGGCGGTGGCCGCGGCGATCAGCCTGGTGATGGAGCGGCCGCGCTGGCGCCTGACGTTGCAGGCCCACAAGATCGTCGGGCTCGCTTAACAAAAAGGAGCCGCGAGCAGTGCCCGCGGCTCCTTGATGTTGCAGCTCCGCCGAAAAGGCGAAGCCGGCCAATTACATGGCGTTGGCGGTGTTGGAAGCGTTCGCTGCCGAGTTCGCCGCATCGGCCGCCGAATTGGCTGCATTGTCCGCGGCGTTCATCGCCATGTTGGCGTCGGCGGCCATGTTGGCATCCATGCCAGTCGCCGCGTCGACCGCGGTGGTGTCGTTCACCGTGTTCATGTCGGTCATCAGATTTTCATCGACAACCGCGGTGTTGGATTCTTCCTTACTGCTGCAGGCCGAAACGGCCAGGGCCGCACCAGCGACCAGGATCAGAGCACGCATTCAATGACTCCCTATATAGTGTGATCTGGGGCAGATTTTCTGCCTCGCAAATCGCCGGCACCATAGTGCGAACCGCCAAACCCATCAACTGCAGCGCCTGTTCCCATTTAACTTGTTCAGAAACGCTGGAAAATTTCTATGGAGCGAGTCATCGAGGTCGGTCATGGCCGCGCTGCTGCCTTGCCGGCGAAGGCTGGTGACTCCGAATTTTGCGATCCCGCACGGGACGATGCCGCTGAAATGATCGAGATCTGGATCAAGGTTGATGGCGAAGCCGTGATAGGTGACCCACCGCCGTACCCGAACGCCGATGGCGCCGATCTTCGCCTCGCCGGCTCCCTCTCCGGTCCAGATTCC
The DNA here is from genome assembly GCA_946480515.1 of uncultured Sphingomonadaceae bacterium. Next base: position 10,415 of record CAMLKX010000007.1, read on the forward strand.
GATGCGCCCCTCGGCCCGGTGAGCCGCGATCCCGAGGTCGCCAAGTGCGGCGATCACCCAGCCTTCCAGCTCATGGACGAAGCAGCGAATGTCGCGGCCGCGCTGCTCCAGGTCGAGCATGATATAGCCGACGCGCTGGCCCGGTCCGTGGTAGGTGTAGCGGCCACCCCGTCCTGCGGTGTGGACCGGGAACCCCATCGGGTTCATCAGCTCCGCTGAATCGGCGCTCGTCCCGGCGGTGAACAGCGGCGGATGCTCAAGCAGCCACACCAGCTCGCCGGCGGAGCCCGAACGGATCGCCGCCACCCGCTCCTCCATGAGCTGCAACGCCTCGTCATAAGCCACCAGGCCGTCGCTGATCCGCCATTCGATCGCCATGCCGGGTCCATATGCGTGGACTGAGTGATTGCAAGCCGCGCTGCCGCTGCATATGCGCGAGCCAGGGGGAAGGAGCCGTCTTGCGCCACTTGTCGATCTCACGAGCATGGGATGAGGCCAAAGCGATCCTGGCACGGGATTCGGGGCTGTTCGTCGCGGTCGGGCTCGCCCTGTTCGTCCTTCCGCAAACGGTTGCGGGGCTGGTCACCCCGGCAACCCGGCCCGGGCAGGTTCCGGAGCCTGGCTGGTGGACGCTGATCTCCTTTGTCGCATTGCTGATGAGCATCGTCGGGCAGCTGGCGGTGGTGCGGCTGGCGCTTCCGCCCTCGATCCGCGTCGCGGACTCCATTCGCCGGGGCGCATCGCGGCTGCCGGTCTTCATCCTGGCTTCGCTGCTCTTCGCGATACCGGTAGCACTAGCGCTGATGTTGATCGCGATGCCGCTGCTCACCGGTTCAGGCTCGCTGTCATCGGGTAATGTGCTGCTGCTCCTGTTACTGGTAGTGCTCATCCTGCCGCTGCTGGTGCGGGTGCTGCTGACCACGGCGGTGGTGGTTGCCGAGGAGGGCGGCCCGATCGCCGTGATCAAGCGCAGCTTCGATCTGACGCGGGGTCAGGCCATGAAGCTGGCCGCGTTCGTGCTGCTGTTCTTCATCGGCTTCGGCATCGCGCTTGGCGCCTACGAGTTGGTGGTTGGGTCGGCGGTAAAGCTCTTCACGAGCACCGATGACCCGTTCAGTGTTGGACGATTGATCCGCCAGTTGCTGTCCAACATCGGCGCAACCGCCGTGGCCGTGCTGTTCCTCATCATGGTCGCGCGGCTCTATGCTCAGCTCGCTGTAGCGGAAGTCGGAGTGCCCCGAAGCCGGGGTTGAGGCGCGGAGCTTCTCACTGCCAGCTCGCCAGCGGCGGCAAGCTCATCAGGATCGCGTCGATATTTCCGCCGGTCTTCAACCCGAATAGGGTGCCGCGGTCGTAGAGCAGATTGAACTCGACGTAGCGGCCGCGATAGGCGAGCAGCCGCTCGCGGTCGGAGTCGGTGGATGGCGTGTTCATTCGGCGGCGCGCGATCCGCGGAAAGATATCGAGGAACGCCTCGCCGACGTCGCGGGTGAAAGCAAAGTGGTCGGCGAACCCCTGTCCGTCGACATCATCCTGACACTCCAGCCGGTCGTAGAAGATGCCGCCGACGCCGCGTGCGACTTGCCGGTGCGGCAGCCAGAAATACTCCTCCGCCCATTTTGAAAAGCGGCGGTAGTAGTCCGGATCGTGGGCGTCGCATGCGCTCTGCAGGCGTGCATGGAAATCGGCGGTGTCCGCATCTATGGGAAAGGCCGGATTGAGATCAGCACCGCCACCGAACCAGCGCCGGGTGGTGGTGAGGAAGCGCGTATTCATGTGCACAGCCGGGCAGTGGGGATTGGCCATGTGTGCGACGAGGCTGATGCCGGTTGCGAAAAAGCTGCGGTCTTCTTCCGCCCCTGGGATGGTCCGGGCGAACTCCGGCGACAGGCGCCCACCGACTGTCGAGACATTGACCCCGACCTTCTCGAACACCTGGCCGGTCATCTGGCCGCGAACGCCGCCGCCGCCGGCTGATCCGTCCTCATCCGTGCGATCCCACGGCAGATATTCGAACCGGGCGTCGCTTCCCGCCTCCCGCTCGATCGCCTCGAACTCGGCGCAGATGCGGGTGCGCAGCGCCTCGAACCAGTCACGCGCGGTCTGTTGCTGGGAATCGAGCGGTCTCATGCGGGAAGCTTTCCGGTTTGCCGCAGCGCCTCTGACAGGGCGATCGCGGACGATATGGCGAGGTTGAAGGAACGCACTTCGGCCCGGATCGGGATGCGCACCGCGGCCGAGCATTGCGCGCGGACTTCCGGCGGGACGCCGCCGCTTTCCCTGCCGAACAGCAGCACATCGTCAGCCTGAAAGCGGGCGTCGTAGAGCGAAGTGTCGCCGCGGGTGGTCAAGAGCACCAGCCGGCTCGGCTGGACCGCAGTCCTGAAGGCATCGAAGTTGGCGTGGCGAGTGACCGTAACATGGTCGATATAGTCCATCGCCGCGCGTCGAACGCGGCGGTCATCCCAGATAAATCCGAGCGGTTCGACGAGATCGACGGCCACGCCGAAGCAGGCCCCAAGCCGAAGGACCGCGCCGACGTTGCCGGCGATCTCCGGTTCGAAAAGAGCCATGCGCATGGTGCCGATTAGGCGAGCTTCGCGGTGCCGGACAAGCCCGGCGAATTTCGCCATTTGCATCCTCCGGTCGAGACGCTATCAGGCCCGCCAATCCGTATCGGTTCGCCGCTGCGGATGTTCATTGTGCCCGATCCGGGCGCATGGAAGAACAGGTCTTAAGGGTGAGCATGGCCACGCTGGAACAAACGACGGATGGGCCCGCAACGGGCGAGGGGGTCCGTCGCCGCGATTTCATCAACATTGCCGCTGTCAGCTTCGCCGGCGTCGGTGCCGCCGCGACGGTGGTGCCGCTGGTCCGGCAGATGAGCCCGGCGGCCGACGTCAGGGCCTTGGCCTCGATCGAAGTCGATGTTTCGAAGATTGCTCCGGGCCAGGCGATCAAGACGATGTGGCGCAAGCAGCCGGTGTTCGTTCGCAACCTCACCCCCGCGGAGGTTACTGAGGCCAACGCCGTTCCGCTGGGCGAGCTGCGTGATCCGCAGACGCTGGCCGACCGCACCAAGCCGGGCAAGCAGAACTGGCTGGTGACGATGGGCGTGTGCACCCACCTCGGCTGCGTTCCACTCGGCACCGGCGAGGGTGAGAACCGCGGGGAGTATGGCGGCTATTTCTGCCCTTGCCACGGATCGCACTACGACACGGCGGCCCGCATCCGGAAAGGTCCGGCCCCGCTCAACCTGCAGGTGCCGGAGTTCGATTTCCTGTCTGATACAGTCATCCGCATCGGTTAGGGGCGAGAAGGACGATGAGCTTTTCCTGGGCGAAGCCCTACGAACCCAAGACCGAATTCGGCCGCTGGCTGGATGACCGGCTGCCCCTGCCGCGCCTGGTTCACGGAGCGATCGGCGGCGGCTATCCGGTGCCGCGCAACCTCAATTACTTCTGGAACTTCGGGATTCTCGCCGGCCTCGCGCTGGTGATCCAGATTGTCACCGGAATCGTGCTGGCGATGCATTATTATGCGTCGGCCGACGGAGCGTTCGGTTCGGTCGAACACATCATGCGCGACGTGAATGCGGGGTGGCTGCTGCGCTACGCCCACGCCAACGGCGCCAGCTTCTTCTTCATCGTGGTCTACATCCATATCTTTCGCGGCCTGTTCTATGGCAGCTACAAGGCGCCGCGCGAGCTGGTGTGGATGCTCGGACTGGTCATCTACCTGCTGATGATGGCCACTGCGTTCATGGGCTATGTGCTGCCGTGGGGGCAGATGAGCTACTGGGGCGCGCAGGTGATCACCGGCTTCTTCTCGGCGATCCCGGTGGTCGGCGATCCGGTGCGCATCTGGCTGCTCGGCGGGTTCGCTCCCGACCAGGCGGCGCTGTCGCGCTTCTTCTCGCTTCACTATCTGCTGCCGTTCGTCATCGCGGCGGTGGTGATCCTGCACATCTGGGCGTTGCACATTCCAGGATCGGGCAATCCGACCGGCGTGGACGTCAAGGACGAGCGCGATACGCTGCCGTTCCACCCATTCTACACCGCCAAGGATGGCTTCGGGGTCGGCGTGTTCCTGGTCGCTTATTGCGCGGTGCTCTATTTCGCGCCGAACTTCCTCGGACATCCGGACAACTATATTCCGGCCAATACGATGGCCACTCCGGCCCACATTGTTCCGGAATGGTATTTCTGGCCCTTCTACGCGATCCTGCGCGCGTTCACGGTCGACTTCCTGCTCCCGGCGAAGCTGTGGGGCGTGGTCGCGATGTTCAGCTCGATCCTGCTGCTGTTCTTCCTGCCGTGGCTCGACCGCTCGCCGGTCCGCTCAGGCCATTACCGGCCGGTGTTCCGGATCTTCTTCTGGATCCTGGTGGCCGACGTGCTGATCCTCGGCTGGATGGGCATGCTTCCGGCCGAGCAGCCGTACGTTGCGATCAGCCAGATCGCGGCGGCTTATTATTTCGCGCACTTCCTCATCATTCTTCCGATCATCTCTCGCTTCGAGCGGCCGTTGCCGTTGCCGTCGTCGATCACCGCCTCGGTGCTTCACGGCGAAGCCGAAGAGAGCGCTCCGATCGGCCAGGGACGGGCCGCTGCCGCGGCCGCCGAATAAGGGACAAGGGGCAACATGGTCCGCATTCTAGCTTTCCTGGTCGGTCTCGGCTTTGCGGGAGTTCTCCTGCTGTCGCTGATCGTCAACGCGGTCGATTTCTTCCAGAACCCGCCGGTCGAAACGGTCGAGCATGAGTTCCACCAGGAGCCGAAGGAAGTCGCCTTCTCCTTCGCCGGGCCGTTCGGCAAATATGACCGGCAGCAGCTTCAACGCGGCTTTCAGGTCTACAAGGAAGTCTGCGCGGCGTGCCACGGACTGCATTATGCGGCCTTCTATGATCTGCATGAGCTCGGCTATTCCGAAGCCGAGGTGAAGGCGATCGCCAACCAGTGGCAGATCGAAGTGCCCTCGGTGAATCCGGAAACCGGCGAAGCGGCGACCCGGAAAGCGATCCCGTCCGACCGCTTCCCGAACCCCTATGCGAACGAGGTTGCGGGCCGCGCCGCCAACAACAATGCACTCCCGCCAGATCTTTCCCTGATGGCCAAGGCGCGCGAAGGGGGAGCGGCCTACATCTACTCATTGCTGACCGGTTATCAGCCGCAGCCTGCGGAATTGCTGAAGGAATTCCCGGACGCCAAAACTCCGCAGGGACTTCACTTCAACCCTTATTTCGCGAACCTCAACATCGCGATGCCGCCCCCGCTCACGGCGGAAGGGCAGGTGACCTACGCCGACGGAACTAAGCCGACGGTCGACCAGATGGCCAAGGACGTGTCCGCCTTCCTGATGTGGGCGGCCGAACCGAAGCTCGAGAGCCGTCACCACTATGGCTTGGCGGTGCTGATCTTCCTGATCGCGGCGACCGTGCTGGCCTACCTCGCCTACCAGAACATCTGGGCGACGGCGAAGCGCAAGGTCGCTCGCACCGGGGTGCTCGATCCGGAGAACCAGGCGAAGAATGCCGATGCACGCGGCCAGGCGGGAGTTCAGGGCTAGTTCCGTCTAGCCCAAACCGCCTGAGCGGCAGATCGTCTCGCAAGCGGTTTGCGCAAGGGGTAGGACTGCTCGCCCTTGCGGGGCTTTGGCTAGCGATGGGCTGCTGGGGAACCGGCGATCTGGACAGCCGCTTGCTCGCCGTTGGCTATGGCGGCGGCAGACCGGAATTGGCGGCATTCGCAAGGGCGGTGACGTTCCTCGGTAGCGGCTGGTTCTTGATTCCCCTCTCGGCATTGGCGGCCTTTGCGTTCGGGTTGCGAACTGGAACTCGAAGCGGGCTGCTCCTGTTCGCCGGCACCTTGCTCGGTCGCGGGCTGATCGAGGCCCAGAAGATCGTGACAGGCCGACCGCGTCCCGACGCTCATCCGGCCCTGGCGGACGTCCACACACTCTCCTTCCCGAGTGGCCACTCGGCCAATTCCATGCTCGTCCTCCTCGCGCTGGCGCTGCTGCTGGCAACGGGTCCGCGCCGCACCATCTGGATCGCTGTCGCGGTGGCGCTCAGCATCGCAATCGGGCTCAGCAGGATCATGCTTGGGGTTCATTGGCCGAGCGACGTCGTAGCGGGATGGGCGTTTGGCTGCGCCGGTGCCGTGTTGCTCGCTCATCTCGCCCGGCCGCACACCACATCCTTGCAGTCCGGCACTCGTTAGCGGTTCACACCCCATTCAACCGGCCAAGAGCAACCTGTTGAAGTTGCGTAAGAAAGCTGGAGTGTGAGTATGTTTGCGTCCCGACTTCGCACCGCTGGCCTCGCGGTCGCGGTTACTCTCGGCCTGTCAGCGTGCACCGACTATTATGGGTATGGCGGCGGCATCGGCAGCCCCGGGTATTATGACCCTTATTACGGCTCAGGCTACGGCTATGGTTCGCGGTATGGCTATGGGTATGGCTACCCGTCTTATTACGGCTGGAACGACAATTACTATTATCCGGGCACGGGCTATTATGTGTATTCGCGCGATGGTAGCCGCCATCGCTGGTCCGATGCCCAGCGTCGTTACTGGTCCGAGCGTCAGCGACGTTATTCGACAGAGCGCCAACGGACATTCCGCCGCGCTGACCGGAGCGACATCCCAGAGCTTCGCGAGAATTGGTCGGACTTCCGGCGCGACCGGCGTTCGGATGATCGCAGCTTCCGCCAGGAGCGCCGCCAGGACCGTCAAGCGGTCCGAAGCGGTCAAGTCACGCGCGAGCAGTTCAGGACTGACCGGCAGGCAGATCGGCGCGCCTACCGCCAGGAGTTGCGGCAGGACCGGCGTGAGCTGCGCAAGGCCAATCGCGAGGACAAGCGGGACTAACCCGAAGGCCAGGGCGGGTCAGACGTTGAAGCGGAACAGCATCACGTCGCCGTCCTGGACCTCATAATCCTTGCCTTCCGACCGGAGCTTGCCGGCGTCGCGCGCGCCGGCTTCGCCCCCGAAGGCTACATAATCCGGATAGCCGATTGTCTCGGCACGGATGAATCCGCGCTCAAAATCCGAGTGGATCGCGCCGGCCGCCTGCGGGGCTCGAGCGCCCTTCTCGACGGTCCAGGCACGGGCCTCCTTCGGCCCGGCGGTGAAAAATGTCAGCAGCCCAAGCAGGTCGTAGCCGGCACGGATGATCCGCGTCAGCCCGGTTTCCTGAAGCCCGAGATCAGCCAGGAAGGGTTCCCGATCAGCTGCGTCCATGGTCGCGATCTCGGCCTCGATCGCCGCTGAGATCACGACCGCACCGGCACCCTCCGCTTGCGCCTTCTCAAACACGCGGGCCGAGTGAGCATTACCGGCCGCTGCATCGCCTTCATCGACGTTGCAGACATAGAGCACTGGTTTCGCCGTCAGCAACTGAGCGCGGGCGAGCGCCTTCTCCTCTTCGGCGTCCTTGGGCTTCGTCAACCGTGCGGGCTTCGATTGACGCAGCAGCTCAAGCGCCTGCCCGAGAACACTGGCCTCGACTTTGGCTTCCTTGTCGCCTTGGGCCGCTTTCTTGGCGAGGTTGGGAACGCGGCGCTCAAGGCTGTCGAGATCCGCCAGCATCAGTTCGGTCTCGACCGTCTCCGCATCCGCAATCGGATCGACCCGACCTTCAACGTGGGTCACGTCGCCACCGTCAAAGCAGCGCAGCACATGGACGATCGCCTCGACCTCGCGAATGTTGGCCAGGAACTGGTTGCCAAGCCCTTCGCCCTGAGAGGCTCCGCGAACGAGGCCGGCGATATCGACAAACTCGATCTGCGTCTCGATCGTTTGGGCGGACTTGGCGATTGCGGCGATCATGGTCAGCCGATCGTCAGGGACCGCGACGCGGCCGACATTGGGCTCGATCGTGCAGAACGGATAATTGGCCGCCTGCGCAGCGGCGGTCTCCGTCAGCGCATTGAACAGCGTCGATTTGCCGACGTTCGGCAGCCCAACAATCCCGCAGCGGAAACCCATCTGATGTCCTCGTCTCTAGCGTCATCGCGAGGTGCGTAGCATCGCGGCGATCCATGCGCCGCTGGATTGCTTCGCTATGCTCGCAATGACGGGATGCGGCCCTTTAGGCGAAATTGAAGCTTACACTCAACCGTTCGCCACCACCGGTGCCGGGAAGCACCTCGTGACGAAGCCAGCTTTCCCACAACAGCAGGAGACCAGGCCGCGGTTCGATCGTGACAAATTGGCGCAGCGCTTCCGGCGAATCCGCGCGGCGCGTCGGCGCCGCCATCATGAGCGGGAGCCGCGGATCTTCGAACCGGATTGCGCCCGACCCAGCGGGCACCTCGACGTAGAGGGTGCCGGAAATGATGCTGTGAGGATGGATGTGCGCGCTGTGATGACCAGCGCCGCGCAGCTGGTTGACCCACAGGCTGTCGAGACGCGGACGACGCGCCAGATCAAACGCGCACTCGTTGGCAAATTCCTTACCCTCGTGGCGCAGCAGCTTGCCAAGCCGCGCAAAGGCGGGGTCGCGCAGCGGCAAGTCATTGAGCGAGGCGTAGCTGGTGTAGCCGCGGTAGCGGTGCCTTCGGCTCCACTGGCGCCCGGCACCATCCTCGCGGGCCAGGCTGCGGATGGAGTGAGCGAGCTCTTCGAGTAGCCGCGGGTCTTCGATCGTCCGTTCGAACAGGGGCGTGACGAAGAGCGAGCGGACGGCCATCGGCGGCAGCCTTGTCCGCGAATCCGCAACAGGACAAGTCATCGCGCGATTGATGACCGGAGGGCTTTCTGCTTTTGAGCGCTGGGGAGAGACTAGGATGGCCATCGCCTTCAAGAATATTCAATCGCTGTTCGCGCTGCCGCTGGTGTCGTTCGAGGTTCCGCAGAGCGACGAGCTTAATCGCGACCTTCTGGCGGAGATCGAGAAGCGCCGCGCGGCGGAAGATGGGCAGCACCGCAGCAACCGGCAGGGCTGGCATTCCAAGTCGGATCTGTTCCGGCGCAAGGAGAAGGCCCATGCGCAAATCGCGACCATCATCCGCACCTGCGTCCATGCGACCACCCAGAAGATGGCGCCGGACACCGACTTTTCAGAACTCCGGATGGTTTGCGATGGATGGGTGAACATAAATCCCACCGGCGCCTACAACACCCCGCACGATCACCCAGGCAGCTTCTGGTCGGGCTGCTATTATATCACCACGCCAGCAGCGGAGGACGGCCAGCGGAATTCGGGAGACATCGAGTTCCTCGACCCGCGCGGCGCCCGGGTTGATACGCCGATCCGAGCGCAGTTTGTCGCGGACAAGGTTCGGGTTCAGCCCCGTCCAGGCCTGCTGCTATTGTTTCCGAGCACGCTGAAGCACTGGGTCCACCCCAATGCGTCGTCGGAGGAGCGGGTGACGATCGCGTTCAACGCAAAATTCAAGCGTCAGGCTGAAGCCGCAAAGCCACGTCGTTCATAAAGCGGGCGTCATCGCCTTCCGCCAGCCAAGGAGCCTCGGCCGCGACTGCCGCAAGCAGATCGGATAGCGGCTCAATCTCGGCCTTCGAATAATTGCCGAGCACATATCCGGTAACCCGGTCCTTGTGGCCGGGGTGGCCAATGCCGATGCGCACGCGCCGGAAATCAGGCCCGAGCGACGCGTCGATTGATCGCAACCCATTATGGCCGGCGGTCCCGCCGCCGCGTTTCACCTTGACCTTGAATGGAGCGAGATCGAGCTCGTCATGGAAAGCGGTCAGCGAATCCACGTCGAGCCGGTAAAAGCGCAGGGCCTGCTGAATCGCGTCGCCGCTGTCGTTCATGAAGGTCTGCGGCTTGATCAGCAGGACCTTCTGAGTGCCGAGCCGCCCCTCACTCACCAGGCTTCGAAATGCAGTCTTCCAAGGTGAGAAGCGGTGGACTTCGGCGATGATGTCCGCCGCCATGAAGCCGACGTTGTGCCGGTGAAGCGCGTATTTCGCTCCGGGATTACCGAGACCGGCCCACACTTGCATCGCCCAACTCCCCTCCCCTTCAGGGGAGGGGTAGGGGGTGGGGCAGTCCGATGAACATCTTCGCCCGACTCCCCACCCCTCGATCCCTCCCCTGCAGGGGAGGGGAGGCTATTAAGCCTCTTCGCCTTCCTCACCCACAGTCGGAACCGCGGCTTCCGGTGCGGCCTGATCCTCGGCCGCCTTCATTGCCGACGGGGCAACGATGGTTGCGATGGTCAGGTCCGGATTGTCGACCGCCGACTTGGAGCCCTTCGGGAGAGTGATGTCATTGATGTGGATGGTGTCGCCAATCTCCAGCCCTGTCAGCGAGACCGCGATCTCGTCCGGGATCTCAGCGGCGTCGCACACCAGCTCAAGCTCGTGAGCGACAGCATTGAGCACGCCACCGCGCTTGATGCCGGGGGATTGCTCTTCGTCGGTGAAGCGCAGCGGCACGTTGACGTGCACTTGGCTGTGTTCGCCGATGCGAAGGAAGTCGACATGAACCGGACGGCTGCTGACAGGATGGAACTGCACGTCCTTGGGCAGGGTGCGGTTGGGTTTGCCGCCAACCTCAACCATCACCACGCTATTCATGAAGTGACCGGTCGACAGAAACTTCGCCAGAAGCTTCTCTTCGACATGGACCGACAGCGGTTCCTTCTTGTCGCCGTAAATCACGCAGGGCACCCGGCCGTCGCGACGCAGTGCACGGGAGGCTCCCTTGCCAGCCCGTTCGCGCGTCTCGGCGGGCAGCGTCAGCTGTTCGCTCATTCGCTTGTTCCTTCCAGAAGTGACGCCCCGCCACGCCTCCAGGGATGACCATGGCCGGGCAAGCGCGCGCCTATAGGTGCACGGCGGCCAAATGGCAAATGTTCAGCTGAATCGGCGTGAGCCGATTCCGCGCTCGGCCAGCTTGTTCAGGACTGAGTCGCGCCCGACGAGATGACCCGTCCCCACCGCCACAAAAATCGTCCCCGGCTGCTCAAGCCGCTGCTGAATCCATCCGGCCCACTGCGCATTCCGGTCCGAGAAGAGGATGCGGTAGGCGCTGGGGGAAGTGGCGTCGAAGCGTGCGAGCAGGATGGCGAAATTCTCGGCACGGCCGCGGCTCCAGTCGGTCTGCAGTTGCTGAAGCATGGCGGCGACGGCGGTTGTCTGGCCGGCAGGGACTGAGGTCGTCGCCGCTGCAGGGGAGGCCGCCGGAACAGGAAGGCTGCGGTACATCGCCAGTTGAAAGTCGAGGCTTTCGAGCCCGTCCACTTTTTTGCCGTCATCGCGCGCGGCCCGGCGTAACACGGAGTCCGCTCCCACTTTCGTGGACATGCCAACGGAACGCCCCGCGGCCATGACCGTGCGGGTCGAGGCGAGCATCGGGTTGCTGGCGGCGTGAGCGCCCGCTGCCATACCATTTCGC
>CAMLKX010000008.1 GCA_946480515.1 uncultured Sphingomonadaceae bacterium
CCCCGCATCTCGTTCCACAGGTCAACCAGGCGGAAAGACCAAGACAGGAAGTTCCGGCCCTTGCTGTTGTTGTAGTAGCTGTTGGCCTTGGGGTGGGACCAGATCATCTTGGTCATCTGCTTGGCAACTCGATCATTGAACCATTCGAACGCCTCCGGGGTGGGTTCGACCGCCTTCTTGTCGCTTGCCACCGCCCAATCCAGGCATTCGATGATATAGTTGACCTGCACTTCCGAGATCAGGTTTTGACCGGCCGCATGGTTGGGCGCGCTATTCGGTCCAACCGTCAGGAAGTAGTTCGGGTAGCCCGTGACCGCCACGCCAAGGTAGGAACGCGGATCTTCCGTGCCCCATTCCTCGCGCAGGTTGCGCCCGTCGCGGCCAATCACGGTAAGATTGCCGAGCATATTCGAGACGTCGAAACCGGTTGCGCAGACCAGCACGTCGAACTCGAACTCGCGTCCATCCGCCATTTTGATGCCGGTGGGCGTAATCCGCTCGATTTTCTGATCCTCAAGGTGGACATTGTCCCGTTTGAGGGCATCGAACCAGCCCGCGTCCATCTCGATCCGCTTGGAGAAGATCGGGAAGTCCGGAGACAGTTTCTTGAGAAGATCCGGACGATCGGCGAACTTCGATTCCATGTGGGCGACGGCGAACTGCCGCATTCCTTCGTTGATCGCCGATACGGACGGCGAGTCTTTCGGCCAATCGGGGTCCTTGAGCACATTCGCGAACAGGCCGTCGGCGGTGAACCAATAGACGCGGAAGCGGAACCACTCACGGAAATGCGGGATGTAGCGCAGGGCGAACTTCACCCCGTCGCTCACCTCGGACATGATTTCGGGATTGTAGATCGCCCAGTGCTTGGAGCGCTGGAACACGAAGAGCTGTCCAACCTCCGGCGCAATCGCCGGCACTAACTGGGCAGCGCTCGCGCCTGTCCCAATCACCGCAACCCGCTTGCCGCGGATTTCGATGTTCGGATCCCAAGTGGCAGTGTGCATCTTGTGACCCTGGAAATCTTCCAAGCCGGGGATGCTTGGCCATTTGTAGCGGTTGACCGGGCCATGAGCGTTGATGACTGCATTGACGCGGAGCACCTCTTCGGCTCCGTCATCGCCGCGGACCGTGACGTCCCACATCTTGGCCTGATCATCGTACACCAGCTTCGTGACCATGGTGTTGAAGCGGATCCTGCGGCGCAGATCATATTTGTCCGCCACGGTGGTCAGGTAATTCTGCATGTCAGCGCCGTGCGGGTGGTACTGATTCCACTCCGGGCTGATCTCGAACGAATAGGAATAGAAGTGGCTTGGAGTGTCGACGCCCACGCCCGGATACTTATTCTCCCACCAGGTGCCGCCGACCTCAGAATTCTTTTCGATGACGATGTGGTCGTAGCCGGCTTCCTCAAGCTTGATGGCCGCCACCATTCCGGTCAGCCCGGCCCCGATCACAAGAACTCGAAATCCGGCAGGCGGCGCAGCGCGGGTGGGGATGTCCTTGCGTGGATCGGGCAGTTTGAACCCGCACTGGTCGAACACAAGGGGTAAGAACTCGTCCTCGACCGCCTCGCCAACCGTGACCGACATCATCTTCTGAAATAGCGCGTCGGACGGATCATCTTCGCGTGCCGCTCCCGGGGTTGTCAGGACGTGCAGCAGCTTTTCGCGGAGCTCCCGCTGATACTCGTCCGGGATTTCAACGGCCGGCATCGCATAGGGCGGCTTGATGTAGTTGCGGAACACTTCGAGCATGCCTTCGTCGCGCGTGAGGTGGACATACACCGCCAACAGCGTGTGCACGTTCGCTTCCTGGAGCGCGTTCCTCAACTCCGGCGAGTCGGGCATTGGAAGCGGGCGCTTTTCCGCGTCGAGCCCTTGATTGATTCGATCCTGTACCAACGTCGCCATGTTCAAACCTCGCAAATGTAAGTATTCACTTACTTAGAGTCAGCGACCGTGTCAACGGAGTCGGTCTGCCCGTTTTGTTCGGATAGATGACGGTCGACCCGCACAAATCGCGTCGCGGACCGATCGAACAGATGGTCCTCGTCATCGGCGATCACCTGCGCTGTTCGAGGATCTGCGAACCGCTCCATCGCTGTCATGTAGGAACGCTCATCGGAGAAGGTGATCAGAGTCACCACGTCGAAATCGGGCTTTCTTTGTCCGGGTGCTAGAATGGCTCCGTCGTCGCGCAGAAATGCGCGTTCATACCGAATGATCTCAGGAGCGATGCTCCGAATGAGCGGCGCGTGATTGCTCTCGTAATAGGCAATGAACTCTTCGCGGCTGATGTCGGGACGCTTCCGAAGCAATGCGATGACTTCAACCGGGCCGGAACTCATAGATCCACTACTTCCGGTGCGGACTGGCGGCCCCGGACCACTCGGCCGGGCCGCTCGCCAGTGGGACGATCATGTCTGCGGATAAGGCGACCAGACACGATTGTTGCGTCAAACCCCGTGGCTCTCTGGTTCAGCCGCAAACCGCCGGATGGGAGGTCGTGGACTACTTCTGGCTTGTGGAGGTGGAGCCGGTCGAGATCGATCACATTCATGTCGGCCTTGTAGCCCTGAGCGATCCGGCCGCGGTCATTCAAATCAACCGTATCCGCGGGGTCGCTCGCCAGTGCTTTCACGATCTGCTCGATGGAGAGGCGAGGGCCTTGCCGGTCTCGGCCCCAGTAGGTGAGCATGAACGTCGGATAGCTCGCATCGCAGATCGACCCGTAATGCGCTCCCCCGTCCCCAAGCCCAACCACGACATCGGGGTGGAGCATCAGGTCATGGATCGCGTCCAAGCGGCCCTCATGATAGTTCCCAAGCGCGTTGTAGAGCATTGCGTGACCATCATCCCCGAGCAGATAGTCATAAGCGACTTCTTCCGGCAGTCGTCCTTCGGCTCGCGCCTGGGCTGCGATGCTGGTCTCCAGCGGGGGCTCGTAATTTGGTGGGTCCGATAGCGGGAACATCCAGTCCCAATTGCGGGAAATCATCGCGAGCGGATTTCCCTCGTTCGGTTTCTCCTGCACGAGCCTGGCTCGGATCGACGGATCCCGCAGATGCCTAAGGCGCTCGGCGAACGGAAGGGCCGCCAAGGGCTGATAGCTGGGGCAGAGGCAGAAGGGATTGGTGGACAGTTCGAAGCCGGCGATCAACCCGATCGGCCGTGGGAGAACTTGCGCCTTGATCTTCGCTCCGCGGCCGTTCGCCTCCTCGATCCGGCGGATTGCAGACTGCCAGACCGCGTCGCCCCGATTGGAGGTCCCGAGCGTGAATGTTGCCGGCCGACCGCAGCTTTCGACCAGGCCGACGAGATGATTCATCTCCTCGTCCCAGCTGAGGTGAGGCGCGTCGAGTACCATCTGCACGATCCCGTGGCCGGCATCGTCCATGCCGGCTGCAATTGCACGCAACTCCCGATCCGACGCTTCGAAGGTTGGGATCTGCTCGCCTGCTTTGGTTTTATGCATGAACAGCCGGGACGAGGCGATGCCGAGAGCGCCAGCTTCCATCGCTTCGCGGGCAAGGGCCCGCATGCGCTCCAGATCGCTGTCGGTTGCGGGCTCGCGCGCCGCTCCCCGGTCGCCCATCACATAGACCCGCAAGGGGCTGTGAGGGAGGTAGGCTCCCACGTCGATGTCGCGCGGTCTCGCTTCCAACGCATCCAGATATTGCGGGAATGTTTCCCAGTCCCACGGAAGACCCTCGGCCATCACGACCCCGGGAATATCTTCGACCCCTTCCATGACGCGGATCAGGAGGCCGTGGTCGTTGGACCGGCATGGAGCGAAGCCGACCCCGCAATTGCCCATCACCACTGTCGTCACTCCGTGCAAGGACGAAGGGGCCAGGCTGTCCGACCATATCGCCTGGCCATCATAGTGCGTGTGGATGTCGACGAATCCCGGCGTCACGATCTTGCCTTTGGCGTCGATCTCCTCTGCGGCTGTTGCGCCGTTGATCACTCCGACCACGGCGATGCGATCACCCTTGACCGCGACATCACCGACGAACGACTTTTCGCCACTTCCGTCGACGATTGTCCCGCCTCGGATGATCAGGTCATAGTCGGCCATGCGCGTGGTGCTCAGGCCGCCAGCCGGCCGGCGAAGATTTCGCCTTCGCGTCGCGTGTCGACATCCTCGACACCGCGCACGCCCAGGGCTTCACGAGCCTCCGCCAGAGGCAGGTGGAAGATGCTCTCCATCTTGGCAAGAAAGAGCGGCTCACTCTCGCGGCCCACGCGGATGCCGCGTTGGATGGCATCGACGGCGGTCGACCAGATCTGCGGATAATGAAGCATGGTTCGAACCGTGTAGCGCAGCGACCCAAGCAGCTGCAGCACGCTTAACTCGCCGGCGAGCTCCTGATTTTGGATGTGCTTGAACACATTCGTCAGCCGGAACCAATAGGGGACCAGCTCTCCCATGAAGTTGAACCCGCCGCCGCACAAGATATGCTCAAAGTCATGGGTTTGGCCCGACCTCAGATTATAATATTCCAGCTGCGAACGCGGCTCCGACCAGGGAACGATCTGGATCTCGTAATCGCCGCCCTTCATCTGGTCGTAGAAGCTTCTTCCAACGCTGCCCGGCGGATAATCGCGGAAATCATCAATCTGATACTTCGAGATAAACCCTTCCTCGAACCATCGATCCAAAGCTGGATTGACCTTCCGCTCGGCCGTAAACATCTCCTCGATCCTGGCATGGTCACGTAGAGAGTCCAGGATCTCCAGAACCGGGTACATCTCAGCCTGCGGAGGAAAATCCGGCCCATTCTTGCGGAGGCAGATCATCGCGATCCACTCGCGCAGTCGAGGGTGGTTCAAATATTTGGAAGAGGAGACCAGCACGCTGCTCTCGGTCTCCACGGGCAAGACGCCGCGCATCAGATAAGGAACATCCATCGTCATCTCTCCGATCATGTCATCTCAAGTTTTGAACCCGATGCCCACGCGGCAATCTTGGGGTCGTTCAAGTCAAATTGGGGGCAGAGGTCGAAAAAGCTCTTGTCGGCGACGGCTACGCGTTGGAGCTTGCGCGGCGTCATCCCCGTCAGGTCGCAGCGCGAATGCTGAAGTGCGATATTGTCCCAGATGACGAAGTCGCCATTGCGCCAGTAGTGGCGATAAACGTTAGCAGGCGCATAAAGCGCCTCGAACAGCTGCCGCAGCAGGGCTTCGCTTTGTGCCTCGTCCAACCCTTCGATGCGCGCAGTTTGCATTTCGCTGATGTACAGGACGGGCTCGCCTGTCACGGGATGTGCGATGACCGCTGGTCTGCGTTGCTGCGGCAGGAACGAAGGCGGATCATAGTCGACGTCGCGGTGCGACTGGACGACCGAAATGACGGTCAACGCTTCGCACTGATCCAATTCCCCGCGAAGCTGCGGCGGTAGGCTCTCGAGCACGCGCGTGCCGTTTGCGAAACTCGTCCAGCTTTGACCGTCGTTCACTTGTGTCGCGTGCAGCGAGAGCACCTTGAACGGCTCCTCGGTGAACGCGAGGTCACTGTGGTAGGCCAGCGGCCCAGCGCCGAGGTTTCCGTCAGTGGAGATCTCCCGATATTCGCCGCGCGCTCCGAGCACTTTTCCAAAGATCGAGAGGACTCGGACCTGGTCATCCTCCGCCAGCTGCTGGCCGCGGAACAGCAGGAGCTTGTGGCAGTAGAACAGAGTTCGCAGCCGATCGGCCTCCGCAGCGCTCAGCTCCTTCGAAAGATCATGGTCGATTTCGATCCCGAACGGGTCAAGCTCCGCGACCCGCCAGTCAGTGTCGACCTGCATCCAACACTCCCTCAAACGCAAACCACACCAAACCCCGGGAGATCACTCCCCAATCGGCGTCGACGTCAATCGCGGTCGGCATCAATCTCTCCAGGATTTTCCGGCCAGTCTTTCGCGGCGCGGCCATGAATTGAGTACTCCCAGGGCGCCGGCGGGGCTTCCTGATCGAAGTCGCGAATCCTGCCAGTCGCTTTACCACTCGCACTGCTTACTACGCAATCCGATAACATGGCAGCGGACGACCCGAGCGATACGTGCGGTAGGATGCTAATCGTTCCGCAATTTAATATCGGGCGGCTGACGCGCCAAATCGCTTAATCAGACGATCGCAGTGTATTTTCCGTGCAACAATGCGCAGATATTCGCTCGTTCCGCTCCAAGGCGCCTACTTGCGTAGCGAGACCCGCTCTATAAGTTGCGATTCCACGCGAGGGCGCGGGCTATGTCCAACTGCGTAACTCAGATGCCACCCGAAAACGGGGGCCGAAGAAGGGGAGAGAGATGACCAAGACGAATCGTGCAAAGGTTCTGCTGCTGGGCGGAGTCGCAGTGGTCGCGTTCAGTTCGCCCGCGATGGCGGCGCAGCCAGCACCGGGTGGGACCGATGTGGTCCCGCCGGCCGGGACTGACGCGGCAGCGCAGGGGCAGGACGTGCCACAGGCCCCTGAGACCGCCAGCACCGAAGGCGACATCATTGTCACGGCGCAGCGGCGCGAAGAGCGCGCGCAGGACGTCCCGATCGTGATCAGCGCCTTTTCGGAAGAGCGGCTCGAGCAGCTCAACGTCACTCAGCCCCAGGATCTGTACGGGAACGTGCCGTCACTGGTGGTCGGAAACCAGGGCCAGGCTAGCCGTGACGTTCAATCTTTCTCCATCCGAGGCCAATCGACCGGGTTTTTGGCTTCGCCGGCGGTGGCCGTGTACATCGCGGAGGTCCCGGTTCCGGCATCGATTTCCCTCAACCTGCAGGGCTCACCCGGAATGTTCGTCGACCTGCAGAATGTGCAGGTTCTTTCCGGTCCGCAGGGAACCCTGTTCGGGCGGAACACGACGGGCGGCGCTGTCCTGTTCGAGCCGCGCAAGCCGACCAACAAGTTCGAAGGCTACATCGAAGGGGGCATCGGAAATTACGACCTGCTCACCATGGAGGGAGCGGTCAACATCCCGATCATCAGCGAGAAGCTGCTGGTTCGCGTGGTTGGCGCCCACCAGTCGCGGCGCGGCTACACCAAGGACCTGATCTGGGATAAATGGCGCGACGACACGAACTGGTACTCCGGGCGCGTCGGAATCACATTCAAGCCAACCGACCGGCTGGATAACTACCTCCTCGGTTATTACACGAAGTCCTCCACGAACGGATCAGGTCAGATCCATCGTGAATTCAACTATGACGTTTTGCAGAATACCGTCGCTCCGGGCGTCGGCTTTTGCTCGGACGTGTTTCCGATCCCAGGCCTGGGAGTTCCCTGCGATGTTTATCGCGATATCTCCGAGCAAGCTGAGGAGGACGGCCCTCGGCGGACACGTCATGGCCTCGACGGGTATAGCAAGGTTAGAACTTGGGGGCTGATCAACACGACCAACTATGAACTGACCGATGAACTGACAGTGCGGAACATCGTCAGCTTCCAGAAGCTATTGGACGATTACGCGACCGACCAGGACGGTACTCCGCTCCAACAATATGATCCTGCCCTTCAACATGCCGATGTACCGCCTGGTTATATCAATGGCGATCCGGACTGGGACTTCCCACGGGACTCACTGAAGCAGTTCACTGAGGAATTGCAGATCCAGGGCAATATGCTCGACAATCGGCTGAACTTCACCGCCGGTGCATTCTATTACAATGCCAAGCCGGATCGGCTTTGGGGTGGTAGGTCGCTCAATTTCTGCCCGGCGCTGTTCACAGGTTTTTGCCAGCCCGGTGAATCGTACACGGGCGTAACCAACAAATCCAAAGCGCTCTACGCGCAATCCACTCTCGATCTCAGCGTCTTATCCAAATACGCCGAAAATCTTCGGCTGACGACCGGGTTCCGGTATACCTGGGACACGGTCGAGGGTTTCGGTTATGGCTTCCGGTTCGATTCCGCAAACCCCGGCAACGTGATTTGCAACGTCAACGGCGCTTCAGTTCCCAGGGAGGATGCCCCAAACAGCTTCGATGAGACTGCGCCGTTTGCGGCCGGATCAGGTTGCCGCTTCGACGCCAAACTGAAAAGCAAGGCGCCGACATGGACGCTCGGACTCGACTACCGGCCCATGAACAATGTCATGCTCTACACCAAGTTGAGCCGGGGATACAAAGCGGGCGGCATCAACACCTTCGCGGTGCGTCAGGAGACCCAAGTTTTCCAGCCTGAGAAATTGACCAGTTGGGAAGCCGGCTTCAAGTCCGACTGGCGGCTTGGCGGAGACATTCCGTTCCGGCTGAACGCGACATATTACTTCTCCGATTATAAAAACATCCAACGGCCTGCCGGCGACTTTAACACGATCACGCTGGCTCAGGGTGCCCAGGTGCTGCCCGCAACGGCAACCATTCAGGGACTTGAGATTGAGACGTCGGTCCGGCCGTTCAGGATCCTCGAGCTCGGGGCGACGATCAGTCACACCGATGCCGATTATAAGGAGTTCACCCAAGAGGTGCTGACTCCGGCAGGGCAGTTCGCTTGTAATGGTGGAGACTTCCCGGGTGGTCGAGTGCCGGCTGGAGAGATTGCCGACTATAGCTGCAACAAATTCCAGTTCGTGACGCCGTGGATTTTTAACGTGCATGGTACCTTGGATCTGCCGATCCCGGAAAATCTCGGTGAGATGTCCCTGTTCGTGAATTACTCCCACTTCTCGAGCCAGAATACATCCCCGCTAAATCCTGAGAGTTTCAACGGAGTGCGGGTTGAACCGGGCGTTCTCATCGATGGGTACGGCCTTCTGAACGCGGCCCTGACCTGGCGCAACGTGGGAGGCAGCGGGCTTGAAGCACAGCTGTTCGGTACCAACCTGACTAACAAGCTGTATCGGGTCAGCAACTCGGGCGTGTTTCAGACTTTGGGTGTTTGGTCGGAGCTCTACGGCGAACCTCGCATGTACGGGCTTAAGCTGAAATACCGCTTCGGCGGTGACCAGTAAGCGCTAAATTCAGGGTCTACTCTTGGGCCCGCTCAGGCGACTGGGCGGGTTCCCTTTTTCAGCCCTGATACCAGCCCGTGCTAGCGACGTTTCGCGTGCATAAGTGCTCGCGAGCGGGCATGGAGACGCGAGGAAAAGCTGCGGAGAATGGTCCCGCGCCTGCTGCAGAAAGAGGATGCAATCAATGGCTTATACGATCGAGCAGTTGTCCGACCTCGAGGACATTCGGACGGTCAAACACCGTTATTTTCGCGGGATCGATACTGCCGACATGACCTTGCTTGAACCCCTGTTCACCGATGACATCGACGTGGATTATCGCGGTGGCACCTACCGAGTCCGACTGAGCGGCAAGGCCAATATGCTCGAATTTTTGGCAAACAGCTTCCACTCGGATGCGCTGGCGATGCATCACGGGCATATGCCGGACATCACCCTCACCGGTCCGGACAGTGCCGAAGGCAGCTGGTATCTTGAGGATATTTTCATCAACGTGGAGGCGAAGACCCACACGATTGGGACCGCGATCTACAAGGACGTGTACCGGCGCGAAAATGGGCGGTGGAAGATTGCCCGGACGGAATATGACCGCGTGATCGAGCTAATCTTCCCGCTTGATCCAAACGCTCAGATCACCGCCCAGCATCTTGCGAAAACCGGTCGCAAGCCACAGGAACGGAGCGATATCTCGCACCTGATCAGCTGGACAGAAGCCGCCTAGGCAATTTCCGGCACAGGCTCCATTTCCGGAGCGTTGTGAGTGTAGGCCATCTCCTCATAACGCTCCGCAATGCGCCAGCCCTTGTCCGTGCGGACGAGCTGGTCGCGGTACCAGAGACCGATAAAAAAGGTTTGCGAGCTTCCGTCGGAATTCTGGTGAACCATCGGGTTGAACAGGATTGTGCGGCTGCTGGCGCGATCACCGTTCAGCTCGAGTTTCGTGGTGGCGACCATGTGCTGGAATTTCGGGAAGCGCTCGAGTGCGACCGGAAGCCAGCGTTTGATTTTCTCGAAACTGCCCTTGGCGCCGCCGGTTTCAGCATAGTCGATTTGGGCGTCGGGCGTGAAAACTTCATCGAGAGCATCCCAGTCCCGGTCGTCGATCGCGAACGAATAGCGGGCGAACAGATCCTGGATCTCGAGGCGATCCGAAATTTCCTGAAGCGACATCATTTTCGATCTCCTCGCAGCCTTCAATGCCGGCACGATGCCGTCCTTGAACCTGACAGCCTTCTGCACCAGAACGCGGGGGAGGCGAAGAGGAGTCGGTCATGCGTTTCGAAGGAAAAACCGCCATTGTCACCGGCGCAGCGTCGGGCATCGGCCGAGCTGTCGCCATCAAGCTCGCGCGGGATGGCGCGCGCGTGTTTTTGGGCGATGTCAATGCCACCGGCCTTTCGGAAACGGCGGATTCCATCACCGGTGCAAATCATGGGATCCTCGATGTGTCGGATCCTGCGGCCTGCGAGGCTTTCATCGGCCGGGTGATCGCCGAAGCGGGTCAACTCGACATTCTTTGCAATATCGCAGGTGTGCTGGATTTCGCTCCAATCGCCGACCTTACCCCCGAGCGCTGGAACCGAGTCCTCGCCGTCAATCTTACTGGCCCTTACAATATGAGCCGCACCGCCTTGCCGCACCTCGTCAAGACCCGTGGCGCGATCGTCAACATGGCGTCAGCAGCCGGGCTGGTCGGAATCCCTTTCAATGCCGCCTACACGGCGTCGAAGCATGGCGTGGTCGGGCTGACCCGCTCGCTTGCGTTGGAATTTTCCAATGCTGGCGTTCGCGTCAATGCGGTTTGTCCGGGCGGCGTGAAAACACCGATGGTGAGCGCCCCGGCGCCCGAGGGGGTCGACTGGACTATGGTGATGCGGGCTGCGTCCTGGCTCAACAATTCCGAGATGAGCGAACCGGAAGATATCGCGGACGCGGTCGCGTTTCTGGCTTCGAACGAAGCACGGATGGTGACGGGGGTCGCATTTCCCGTGGATGGCGGTCAGACCGCCGGCTGAGATCAAACTCCGGGCTGATCTGCCGGAACCTCGACGGTCAGCCCGTCGAGGCTCTCGTCGATGTGGATCTGACACGAAAGCCGGCTGGACGACCGCACCTCAATGGAACCCGCAAGCGCGTCAAGCATATCCTGCTCTTCAGGGCCTGGCGGTCCTACCGTCGCCGTCCATTCGCGGTCGATATAAACGTGGCATGTGCCGCATTGGCGCATTCCGCCACACAAAGCATCGATGCCGTCGACGAGGTTGGCCACGCCAAGCTGCATGACCGTCAGTCCTTCGAAGCAGTCGAATTGCTGCGCCGACCCATCCGGCTGCACGTACCGGATCTTGGCCATCAGGCGTGAGACACCGGGCAGCCGGTCTGATTATCGGCAGATGTGGTCAGTGGAGTGCGCGCTTCCCACTTGCGCTTGCGGTAGCGGACCCGGCAAGGTTGCTTCGGCCAGTAGGTGGTTGCTCCGGCAACCGGGCGCGGCTCGTCAATTAGCTCGAAATCCAGATTACGCAGAAGAACCGCCAGCAGCACCTTCATCTCCATGCGCGCGAAGTTGACCCCGGCACAGCGATGGACACCGCCGCCAAAGCCGATGAGCGCGTTGCTGGTGATCTTCTCGGCTTCGCCGGCCTCGAAGCGATGGGGGCAGAAGGCCTCCGGTTGCTCGAAAACTTCATCCATGCGGTGGCTGATCGCGGGGGAAAGCAGCACCCAATCGCCTTTTTTCACCGTAATGCCGTTCCAGTCGATGTCCTCGGCGGCGACGCGATTGAGGATGAAGGCAACCGGGTGAAGGCGCTCGCTCTCGCGGATGGCTGCGTCCAAGTGAGGTAAGGCCAGCGCCTGTTCCCAGCTCATGTCAGAGCCGTCAGAGTTCCCCAGAACCGCGTCGATTTCATCGACGACCTTCGCGCGATACTCAGGGTTCTGTGCCAGATCGAGTAACGCCCAGCTCGCCTGCCCCGCAGTCGTCTCATGCCCGGCCCAGACCAGGAGCAGGATCAGGTTGATCAGCGTTTCGTCAGACACCGGAGACCCATCCGGATAACTGGTCTGGATCATCTCCTGGAAGAAATCGGGTGGGTCAGCTGGATGTGCCCGGCGCTCGGCAATCCAGTCGCCAAGGATCCTGTGCAGCTTGCGCTTGGCGCGTTGGCTCCGCACCATTCGCGGTGTAGGCAGCCACAGCGGCAGGACAAACTCCATCCCGCCGGAGAAATCGCGGAACAGGCGGAAGAACTCGTGACCCAGCCGCTCATGGAAATCGCGGCCCATGAAGCTATGGGCGGCGATGTCCATCACCACCGGGCCGAGCGTCGGAATGACATCGAAGCTGCCGTCCGCCCCAAGCTCATCGCAAAGCCGCGCGCCATGTTCGGCCATGACCGGCACATACGCCTTCATCGCCGCCGCCTTGAACCGCGGCATGATGATCCCGCGCTGCCGCAGATATTCCTCCTGCTCCGCGAACGAGTAGAAATCGCGCGAGAACATCTTGTGGAAGAACGGCATCGACTCCCGGATCGACAGCAACTTGTCTGTCTGCTGGAAGAAGAAGGCATTATTTTCCGGCCCGAGGAGGACCGTGAATTTCCGTCCGCCCATCTTGAACCGGAATACCGGACCCAAGGTCCGATACCCTTTCTTCAGCATGGGCACCGGATCGCGGAAGAATTCGAGCAAATGGCCGAGCAAGGGAACCCCACCAGGGAGTTCTGGAACAACTCGCGGCGAGACGGCCGCGACGGTCGGGGAGCTCTCTACCTGAGTCGCCATGCGTGCCTCCTGATGGCTGCCGAGGATCGATATAGCGGCTCCGAAGTGAAATCGGAATGTTTTTCGCAAATCCGATCCGTCGATCGACCGGGTGGTGGGAGCGCTCGTCACACTTGTTGGCGGCTGAGGTCCGAGCTAACGCCCGCTCGTAACGACGACACCTAAGTTCAGGGAGACGAAGATGCTTTCGAAGGTCATACTCGCCAACACGGATTTGTCTGTCAGCCAGCTTTGCTACGGCACCAACATGCTCGGTACCGCGGTGGATCAGGACACGGCAAATGCGATCCTCGACCGTTTCGTCGAGCTTGGTGGGAACTTCATTGATTCGGCGCGCATGTATGGCGACTGGATTCCGGATGCTCCCGCCGGCGCAAGTGAGCGGGCGATTGGCGCCTGGTTGCGCCGCCGAGGCCGCGACGGGATCGTGGTGGCTACCAAGGGCGCGGCGATGGACCTGCGTGCTGGCGACTGGCGCAACCGTGTCACTGCCGAAGACATCGCCAAGGACGTTGGCGAGAGCCTTGAGCATCTCGGCGTCAACTCCATCGATCTCTACTGGCTCCATGCCGACAATCCGGAAGCTCCCGTTGGTCCAATCATCGACGCGCTGGTCGCTCATCAGGAAGCTGGCCGGATCCGCTATTTCGGAGCTTCGAATTGGACCCCTGAACGCATCAAGGAAGCGAATGATTATGCCGCGTCCAAGGGTAAGCAGGGCTTTGTTGCGGCCCAGCCTTTCTGGGGCCTGGCCGTTCCGAACGAAGAGAACGCGAATGCCCAAGGTTATGTGCTGCACTATGAAGGGCGCTTCGAAGAACTGCACAAGGCAGGACTCCCCATCATCCCATACGCGGGTCAGAGCGGCGGCTACTTCACCAAAGTGGATGCGGGTGGAACGGAATCGGTGCGCGAAGACGTGCGCGCCCGGTATGATCATCCCGCCAACGAGAAGCGGCTCGTGGCAGTTCGCGAGATCGCCCGGAAGCATGGCGTCACGATCAACGAGATCGTCCTCGCTTATCTGCTGAATCAGCCGAACCAGACGATCCCGATTATCGGCGCGAGCCGCCCGGATCAGATTGAGGAAACTGTCAAGGCGGCGTCGATCAAGCTCAGCGCGGACGAGCTGCAGCAGTTGCGCGTCAGCTGATTGGCAATGGGGCAGCCCACCCCGGAGCAGCTCTCGTCATTGCTCGAGGCGCTGTTCGGAGGGCTGCTCCACGCTGACCCCTGGTCTGAGTTTCTGCGTCGCCTTGCCGACCAAGCTGGCGCGACCTATGCGACATTGCTGCTAACCGGACCCGGCTTCGATGCTCCCGGGACGATCGTCACACCGGATGCCAACCCGCGAACCGCGGAAGATTATGCAGAGGGCATGTTCGCTGCCGATCCGTTCGTCGGCCTTCCGGAAGGGAAGGTGGTCACCTTCGCCGAGTTCGTCGAGAATGTAGACCCTGCGTTCCAGCATTTCCTGGAAACGAGCGGGAGCGGCCAAATCCTCGGAGTGGACTTGCGAACCTCCGCCGGTTCTGAAGCGCGGCTGCGGCTGACCCGGCATCACGACCTCGCTCCGTTCGAACCGGGTGAACGGGAATTGGTTGCCGGTTTGGTTCCTCACATCAGAATTGCCCTGGCACTCTTCGCTCAAATGGAATCGAGCGCGGCGGAGCAGGGGGTATACCAAAGCGCATTCGGAGGCCTGGCCTTCGCAAGCTTGATGCTCGATCGGACCGGGAAGGTCGTGCGGAGCAATGATGCCGCTCAGCGCCTGCTTGCTTCTCAGTCCGGCCTGGCGATCCGCGGAGAAAAGTTGGCTATGGCTGATCGGCAGGCGTCAGCGATTATCCAGAGTATGTTGGCCAATCTTGATGGATCAGACGGGCCGGTGCGATTCCGGATCGATCCCCATGGGGAGGCGCCGGAACTGTCCGCCGTTGCAACCCCGCTGTCACGGCGCTCCTTCATGTCGGAGGGCGAACCGGTGCTGGCGCTGTTCATTGCGGATCCGGCTCAACCCGCGGAGGTCAATCCGGAAGCGCTTCGGGACATTTTTCAGCTGACACCAACCGAGGCGCAGATCACTGCTGAGCTTGCCGCCGGGGCCTCCCTGGTCGAAGTTGCACGATTGCTCGACATGGCTCACAACACTGCGCGCTCCCATCTGCGATCGATTTTCGCGAAAACTGGGGCCAGACGGCAATCACAGCTTGTCCACCTGGTTCGCTCCAGCACCGCTGGGGTGGCTTCGCACCATCGCGGAGGCGCATAACCCCCAATTTCGCATGCAGAGGAGACTGATCCATGGGCGAACTATCGGCGCGGAGAGCATTTGTAACCGGGTCAAGTTCGGGCATCGGCGCGGAGAGCGCGCGGGCTCTCGCTTCTGCGGGCGCAGCCATCATTCTTCATGGCCGGGACGCGGGCAAGCTGGCCCGGGTCGCGGAAGAATTGCGCGCCGTCGGCGTCGAGGTTGCAAGCGTCACCGGCGCGCTTGATGACTTGGACACAGCACGTGACGTCGCGGCGCAGGCGCTATCCTTGGGCCCGATCGACATTCTCGTGAATTGTGCCGGAGGAGCAGCTGCCGGTGGAGGGACCGCCAGGTTCTTCGAGGCAACTCCAGAGGACTGGCTCGCCTCGTTTCGGGCCAACGTTCTCTCCACGGTGACAATTACTCAGGCGATCGTTCCAGGGATGATCGAGCGCAATTGGGGACGGGTGATTTCTATCGCGAGCGGGATCGTGGATAATCCCGTTTCGACCATCCCCGACTACAAAGCAGCCAAGACTGCTTTGGTGGCGTTCACTACCAGCCTGGCGGTGGAACTGCGCGGTACCTTTGTCACGGCCAACGTGATCAGCCCCGGCTTCATTGCGACCGAGGGCCTTCGCGGATGGATCGAAAGTCAAGCATCGGCCAAGGGTTGGGGAACGACCTGGGACGAGATCGAAACGAACGCGGCGCAGGATGTTTTCCCTGCGCTGGTTCCGCGGCTCGGACGAGCCAACGACATTGCGAGGACAGTGGCGTTTCTCGCAAGCCCGAGCGCGGATTTCATCACCGGGGTCCATCTTCGGATCGACGGAGGGCTAGCAATCGCCTGATCCTGGCGATCATCCAAATGGACGATGCGCAAGGCCGGTCTCCCGCTAGGATGACGAGAAAGGATTTAGGAGAGAACTGATGCGATTCTCGATCATCTATGAAGCCCAGATGGTGGATACCTCCCGCGAAAATGAGCAGCAGCTTTTCCGCGACATGGTCGAGCAGTGCGTATTTGCCGAGGAGATGGGTTTCGACACGATTTGGGCCGTCGAACACACCGCGCTGACGCAATATGCGCATATGTCTGCGCCGGAAACCTTCCTTGCCTTCATCGCGGGGAAAACGGAGCGCATCGGCATTGGCCATGGCGTGGTCTGCCTGCCGCCGGCGATGAACCATCCGGTCAAGGTCGCCGAACGAATTGCAATGCTCGATATCTTGTCGAATGGCCGCGTTCATTTCGGCATGGGCAAAGGCGGCACCCAGCAGGAGGCTGGCACCTTCGGCTATGACCTCAGCGAACTTCAGCCGATGATCGATGAGAGCATGTACCTGATCCCCAAAATCCTGAAGGACGGGGAGGTCGAGCACGACGGGGAATATGTGAAAATTCCGCGCCGGCCAATCCATCCGAGCCCGCTGCAGAACCCGCATCCCCCGATCTACATGGCCTGCACTCGCCCCGAGACTTTGGTCACCGCTGGGTCGCGCGGGATCGGCGCACTGGTCATGGGATTTTCAGGCCCGGACAACATCGCCGAGAAAAATGCGGCTTACCGCGCTGCCTTCGCCAGCCGCAAATCCGAGGATCAGGTTGGATTCCGTCCGACGGAGCATTTGGCTGCCTTGTGTCCAGCCATCGTGCTCGACGATCGCGAACAGGCGCGGCGGATCGGCCTTCGTGGTCAACGCTTCTTTGTCGAGGCAATTGCTCACTGGTACCAGGGCGGACCCAAGCCCACGGTCGACGAAAGCCTGTCGGGCGATGAGCAGGCCGCAATCCTGACCAAGGAAAAGGAAGAGGTCGTCGCCTATCTGTCCGCGGAGAAGATCACGGTGAATGACGCCGTGACCAACATCTACGGGATTGCCGAAGACGCGTACGGAACTCCGGAAGATTGCATCCACTACGTCTCGCGCCTGTTCGAAGCCGGTGCGGACGAGATTTTGTTCATCTTCCAGATGGGCGGGATTCCGCACGAGGCGATCATGCAGACCATTCGCAACATCGGGGAAAAGGTCATCCCGCACTTTCGGGAGCGCGCTCTGGCTGCTGAGTAACGAAGGCGCTCGGGTGACACGTCCTCCATGCCGTGTCACTGTCGCCGAACCTTTGCGGCCGTACCGGAGAGAAAAGTATGTCAGAGCAGCGTTACGACCCGTTTGCGATCTACGATCCTGCAATCCTGGTGGCATCGGATCCGATTGAGATTGACGCTCCGGCATCGGTCGTCTGGGAAGTGCTGACGGACATGCCCAACTATGGGCTCTGGAACCCCTTTTGCGTTCGCGCCGAGTCGACGTTGGAGATGGGTGCTCCGGTCCACATGAGCCTCGTCAACTATGCCAATCCCGGCACTTTGGCTCCGAATACGGAATATGTCTGCGCCTTCGAACCCGAGCGGCTCCTGTCTTGGGAGCTCCCCTACACCGATGAGTGGCCCTATCCGGCGCGCCGCGACCAAATGATTGAGTCACTTGGACCAGACCGCTGTCGCTACCAGTCGACGGATGCCTTCACCGGGGAGAACGGCATCCACGTGATGCGCTATGCAGGGCCGTGGGTCACTCGCGCATTCAACGATACCGCACGGGCGCTAAAGACCCGCGCTGAGATGCTGCACGCGGGTCGGAAGGGCCAGCCGGCGAGCTAGGCAGCCGCGATCGTCTCGATCGTTGCGCGCATCCCATCGACGGCTCGCCGGGCGCGTTCCAGGACCGGGATTCCGACCTGGATCGCATCCTCCTGCGGCAGTTCGACGCTGACGGCGCAATTGCTCGGTAGCGCTTCGTAGAAGCCGGCGATGTCGAACACTCCGCCGCCTGCCAGCAGCCGCTGGGAAGATGCTTCATAATCCCACTGGGTGGGCTCGTAGAATTCAGGACCGTCGCACAATTGTCCGTAGAGAATTCGATCAGCAGGAGCGGCTGCGAGGTCTGCGGTTCTGCCGCCCGACCGAACCAGGTGCAGCAGGTCGACGTTGACCCCCACGTTCGGCGCCTTCCCGTCAACGATGGCGAGTGCCGCATCAAGCGATTTGACCTGCGACAGCGGATAAAACTCAACCACGACGCCCAATCCAAATGACCCCGCGAGCTCGCAGAATTGCGTGAACTTGTCCTCGCGCCGCGCTGGGTCGCGGTCATAGACAAGTGCGTTGACAGCCTTGGCGCCGAGCGTGGACGCGCACTCCAGGGCACGCCGGAACTGGCTGACCTCTGTGCGCCCCGCGAGGGTGAAGGGGTAGGCGACGTCCAGCGACACTCCAAGGTCGCGCAACCTGATGCTTGTCTCCCGCAGCTGACCCGAATCGCCATAAAGATCGAAGTGAGGCAAGCGGGGAAGAACCTCCATCGGTTCCAGGAACATGCAAACGGCATCGCATCCGGTTGCTCTTGCCACCTCGACCAGTTCGCTTGGAGTGGTGTCCACTACCGTGATGTGATCGAGGGCTAAACGCTGCACCGTCATCCTTTCGCTTGTGAGACCTTCCTTGCCGCCGTAGCGGCGAAGCGCAAGACTGGCGTTCAGGAGCAAGGAATGACCGACTACACCACCATCCGATATGAGGTTGACGGGGACGGGATCCTGCTGCTGACGCTGGCCCGCCCGGATAAGCTGAATGCGTTTACAGTGACCATGTGCGACGAGCTGGTCGACGCCTATGGGCGAGCCAGCAGCGACGACTCGGTCCGAGCGATCGTGGTGACCGGTGAAGGCCGCGCCTTCTGCGCCGGAATGGATCTGTCGGTTGGCGGCAATGTGTTCGGCCTCGACGAAAGCTTGACGCCGACAATGGCTGACTTGCGGGAGCGAGCCGATGATCCGGCGATCTTCCGCGGCGTCCGCGACACCGGCGGGCGAGTCGCGCTCGCCATGTACCATTGCTTGAAGCCGATTGTGGGAGCGGTGAACGGAGTTGCGGTGGGCATCGGTTCAACCATGCTGCTGCCGATGGATTTCCGCTTTGCTGCCGAGGGGGCGCGGTTCGGCTTCGTGTTCGGCAAGCTGGGGATCACGCTCGAAGCCTGTTCGAGCTGGTTCCTGCCGCGCATCGTGGGAATCGAGCAAGCATTGGAGTGGGCTTACACGGCTGCAATCTTTGATGCCGAGGAGGCGCTGGCCAAGGGTCTGATCCGCGGGATTCATCCTGCCGACCGACTCGTCGAGGAAGCAAGCGCGTTCGCGCGGTCTCTGGTCAAAGACCGATCGCCCGTTTCGGTCGCCCTGATGCGCCAGATGATCTACCGGAACAGCGCTCAACCCAATCCGTTCGAGGCTCATCAGGTGGAGTCGCTCGCGGTGTTCTACACCAGCATTGCCGACGGGAAGGAAGGCGTGCAGGCGTTCCTGGAGAAGCGGCCTGCGCAGTTCCGCGGGAAGGCGTCGCAAATGCCCCCGTTTTTCCCCTGGTGATGATCGGCCCCGAGCGGCTTCGATGGCACGTCCGTCAGACGTTCTGAAACTCCGCCATGAGGTTCACCACGGGCGGGTCGTGCGGGCCTACGTCGGCCGGCCTGACAATGTGTCCGCCATGTTCGCGCAAGCGGTCGGCCGAGCAGCGGACACAACGGCATGCGTCGATGGCGACGACCGGCCCAC
>CAMLKX010000009.1 GCA_946480515.1 uncultured Sphingomonadaceae bacterium
TTCGGCCGCGGGCCCCTCGACGATCAGCCACAGATCCCGCCAGGCTTGATCCGCGGGGGTGCCGAAATAATGGTTGGACAGGTTTGAGCCGCCGACGATCGCGGTCCGATTGTCGACCACCACCATCTTCTGGTGATTGCGAAGTAGGTAGCGACGTCCCCAGCGCGGATGAAACTGACAGCAACGGCCGCCCGATTCCGACAATGGCCGGCAGAAATCGGCGGGCACGTCCGAACAGCCGAACCCGTCCGTGAGCAGCGACACCGTCACTCCACGCCTGATCGCACGGAGCAGCGCGTCACGCACCTGCGTCCCGGATTCGTCGGCAGCGAAAATGTAGAACAACAGCCGAATATTGTGCTGAGCTGCGTCGATCAGCTCGACCAGGGTTCGGAGCCGTTCCGGCCCCTCGGTGATCAGCCGCAGCTGATCCTCGCCGACCGCCATCCGCACTGGGTGTTGATCGTAATCGGACCGGGTCGCCATCGCGTCACAGTGACGCTGCCGGCGCGGCGGCGCAAGCAGGCCGTCTTTCTTGACTCTGCGCCCCTCGCCACCTATCTCGCGCCACTTCCCGGACAGGCTTTCCAAAGAATGCGGAGCGGCTGATGGCGCGCGTGACAGTTGAAGATTGTGTCGACAAGGTCTCGAACCGGTTCGACCTCGTGTTGCTCGCCGCGCAGCGGGCGCGCCAGATTTCCGGGGGCGCCGAGCTGACGATCGACCGCGATCGTGACAAGAATCCGGTGGTTGCTCTGCGCGAGATCGCCGATGAGACGGTGCGTCCACCTCATCTCCAGGAGGCGATCGTTGCCAGCCTGCAGCGCATCCAGGTTGATGAAGAGGACGAGACGGATGAGCTC
The DNA here is from genome assembly GCA_946480515.1 of uncultured Sphingomonadaceae bacterium. The sequence continues at coordinate 864 of CAMLKX010000009.1, forward strand.
GCCTCGCTTAGCGAATCTGCCGAGGCGCTTCGCCTGACCGCTGCCGCTCCCCCGCGGCCGAGCCCGAGCGGCAACGATTACGAATAACGCGTAATCTCTTGCATCCCGGCATGGCTCACCCCCAATTAGGGCCGTGCTTCGCCAATATGAGCTGATCGAGAAGGTTCGCGCCTACGACCCCGACGCTGACGAGGGGTTGCTCAACCGCGCCTACGTTTTCTCGATGAAGGCTCACGGCTCGCAGACGCGAGCCTCGGGCGACCCCTATTTCAGCCATCCAATCGAAGTGGCGGGAATTCTCACCGACCTGAAGCTGGACGACGAGACAATCGTCACGGGCATCCTTCACGACACGATCGAAGATACGGTCGCCACTCCGGAAGAGATCACCCGCCTGTTTGGCGAGAACGTCGCCCGCCTGGTCGACGGCGTCACCAAGCTCAGCAAGATCGAGGCTCAAACCGACAATGAGCGGGCCGCGGAGAATCTGCGAAAGTTCCTGCTCGCCTTGTCCGACGACATCCGCGTGCTGCTGGTCAAGCTCGCCGACCGGCTGCACAACATGCGCACGCTGGACCACATCAAGTCCGAGGAGAAGCGCCGCCGCATCGCGCGCGAGACGATGGATATCTATGCGCCGCTGGCGGAGCGCATCGGCATGTACGAGATCATGAAGGAGATGCAGACCCTCGCCTTCCGTGAGCTGGAGCCGGATGCGTACGCCTCGGTGATGCGGCGCCTGTCGCAATTGAATGCGCAAGGCGGCGATCTGGTCAGTCAGATCGGACTTGGGCTCAAACTGTTCCTCGCCGATCATGGCCTCAAGGCGGAGGTCACCGGGCGGGAAAAGAACCCTTATTCGATCTGGAAGAAGATGGCCGAGCGGCACATCAGCTTCGAGCAGCTGTCGGACGTGATGGCCTTTCGGGTGATCGTCGACGAGGTCGAGGATTGCTACGAGACGCTTGGCCTGATCCACTGCCGCTGGCCGATGGTCCCCGGCCGGTTCAAGGATTTCATCTCGACGCCAAAACGCAACGGCTATCGCTCGTTGCACACCTCGGTGATCCACGATTCCAAGATGCGGATCGAGATCCAGGTGCGGACTCGCGCGATGCACGAACAGGCGGAGCGCGGCCTGGCCGCGCACTGGGCCTACAAGGAAGGGCGTCCGGGCGAGGACCTGCACGTCCCGTGGATCGAGGACCTGGTCGAGATCCTCGACCATGCGGCCAGCCCCGAGGAGTTGCTCGAGCACACCCGCCTGGCGATGTACCAGGACCGCATCTTCGCCTTCACGCCCAAGGGCGAGTTGATCCAGCTGCCCAAGGGGGCGACCCCGGTTGATTTCGCTTATGCCGTTCACACGGCGCTCGGCGACCAGACGGTCGGAGCGAAGGTCAATGGTCGGCTGGTGCCGCTGCGCACCTTGCTTGAAAATGGGGATCAGGTCGAAATCCTGACCTCGAAGGGGCAGCATCCCCAACCGTCGTGGCTGCGGTTCGTGGTGACCGGCAAGGCGCGCTCCAGCATTCGCCGCTTCGTTCGCCATAAGGAAAAGGACGAGACGATCTCTCTCGGCCGCAAGATCTTCGACGAGATTGTCGAGCGCTTGCCGGTGCCGGTTGGCCGGGAGTCGCTCGAGCGCGCAATCAAGCGCCTGAAGGTCGATGACGAAGAAGCGCTGATGATGGCTATCGCGCGCAAGCGCATCACGGACGACGATTTGATGGAAGCGCTGATCCCCGGCTCAACCGGCAGCGACGTCAAGCTCAAGGCTCCGCCGCAGCGGACGGCCATTTCGATCAAGGGCCTCACTCCGGGCGTGGCCTATCATCTCGCGCTTTGCTGTCATCCCATTCCCGGGGACCGGATCGTCGGGTTGCGCCGCGAAGATGAGGAGATCGAGGTCCACACCATTGGGTGCGACCGCCTCGCCAGCGGCACCGATGCCGACTGGCTCGACCTTGCGTGGGGCGATCAGTCGGACGGCGGAACGGCACGGCTGCTGATCGTGGTGCGCGACATCCCCGGCGCTTTGGGGGTCATGGCGGGGATTCTCGGCGCGAAGGGGGCGAACATCGTCAATCTCGCGCTCACCCATCGCGATGGCAGCTTCCATACCTTCCAGATCGAGATCGAAGTTCACGACCTCGCGCACCTTCACGCCACGCTTGCTGCTCTCAGAGCGTCGGACCAGGTGTCGAGCGCCGAGCGGATCTAGTCCTTCTTCGCCGCCAGTGCCGCGAGAACCGCTAGACTGACGAGATCGGAAGCCGTTGCCGTCATCGGCGCGATCTGCACCGGCTGCTCCATCCCGACCAGGAAGGGGCCGAGGATCGTATCCTTGCCCAGCGAGCGCAGCAGCTTCACCGCCAAATTCGCGGACTGGAGCCCGGGCAGAACCAGCACATTGGCAGGGCCGGTGAGGCGGCTGAACGGATAATAGCGTTGCTGAGCTTCGTAGTTGAGGGCCAGGTCCGGGGACATCTCGCCCTCATATTCGAAGTCCTGAGACGCCGAATCGAGCAGCCGGACGGCGTCGCGCAACTGTTCGATGTGCGCTCCCGGAGGCGAGCCGAACGTCGTATAAGAGGCGAAGGCCACGCGCGGTTCGAGCCCGATCGACCGCACGAACGCTGCGCTTCGGACCGCAATCGATGCCAGTTGCTCGGCGCTTGGCCGCTCAGTGACGGTCGTGTCGGCAATCGCGACCGTATCATGCTTTCCGAACACCAGGTTGATGCCGAACGGCTCCGCGCCGGGGCTGCTGTCGATGACTCGGCGAATCTGCTGAAGCGACTGGCTGTATGGGCGCGTGGTGCCCGTGATCATCGCGTCGCCTTCTCCAAGGGCAAGCATTGCCGAGGCGAAATAGTTGCGATCCTGGTTGACCATCCGCTCGATCTCGCGCCGGAGGAAACCTTTGCGCTGGAGCCGCGCATAAAGATGGTCGACCGCGCGCCCGACCAGCGGCGAGTTGCGGCTGTTGAGCACCTCATATTCGGACGGGTCCTCGACTCCGAGCTCGCGCAACAGATCAGGAACATAGTCGCGCCCGATCAGTACTGGGATGCCGTAGCCTGCCTCCTTGAACGCGATTGCGGCCCGGAGCACGTTCGGCTCCTCGCCCTCCGCGAACAAAACCCGCCGCGGGTTCGACCGGGCAGCCTCATGAGCGGCGAACAGAACGGAATTGATCGGGTTGAGCCGAGCCCGCAAATGAGCGCGATAAGCCTGGATGTCGGGAACTGGCTTCTGCGCCACGCCGGACTTTATCGCCGCTTCGGCGACCGCGGCCGGCACCACCTCCAGCAAGCGCGGATCGAACGGGGCCGGGATGATATAGTCCGGCCCGAACCGCTGCCAGCGGCCGCCATAGGCTGCGGCGACCTCTTCCGGCACCGCCTCGCGCGCAAGTTCCGCGAGAGCCCGCGCCGCCGCGATCTTCATCTCCATGTTGATGGTCGTCGCCCGCACGTCGAGAGCGCCACGAAAGATGAACGGGAAGCCGAGGACATTGTTGACCTGGTTCGGATAATCGGAGCGGCCTGTCGCGATAATTGCGTCGGGGCGAGCCGCCTGCGCTTCCGCGGGCGTAATTTCGGGATCGGGGTTGGCCATGGCGAAGATGATCGGCTGCGCCGCCATCTTCTCGACCATGTGGGGCTTGAGCGCCCCGGCGGCGGACAGACCGAGAAATACGTCCGCTCCGGCCAGCGCTTCCTCAAGCGTGCGGGCGTCGGTCACGATCGCATGGGCCGACTTCCACTGATCGACCTTTTCGCGACCCTGGTAGATCACGCCCTTGGTGTCGCACATCGTCACGTGATCGTGGGCAACGCCCATCGCCTTGATCAGCTCGGAGCAGGCGATCGCCGCCGCTCCGGCGCCGTTGATCACCACCTTGATGTCCGACAGCTTGCGCCCGGTGAGCTGGCAGGCGTTGATCAGCCCGGCAGCGGTGATGATCGCGGTCCCATGCTGATCGTCGTGAAAAACCGGAATGTTCATCCGCTCGCGCAGCGCCGCCTCGATCACGAAGCAGTCCGGGGCGCCGATGTCCTCGAGGTTGATCCCGCCGAAGCTGGGCTCGAGCAGCGCCACCGCGTCGATGAACCGGTCGCAGTCTTCGGTCGCCAATTCGAGGTCGATCGAATCGACGTCGGCGAAGCGCTTGAACAGCACCGCCTTGCCTTCCATCACCGGCTTGGACGCGAGCGCGCCAAGATTGCCGAGGCCAAGAATGGCGGTGCCGTTGCTGATCACGGCCACCAGATTGCCCTTGGCCGTCAGATCATAGGCGCGGGCGGGGTCTTCGGCGATCGCCAGGACCGGCACCGCAACTCCCGGAGAATAAGCAAGGCTGAGGTCGCGCTGGCTCGACATTGGCTTGGTCGCGACGATCTCGAGCTTGCCAGGGCGACCGCGCGAATGGAACTCAAGCGCCTCTTGTTCCGAAATCTTGATGCTGCTTTCGCTCATCCGCATCCCTCTCCTGCTGCCCTCGCCTTAATGGCATCTCCGCCGAAATGTCACGCGGGCGCATGACTGAAAGCGCGAATGGAGCTATCGACAGCGCGGATGGCCCGCGACGAGTCCGCCCCGAGGGGCATGACCCCGATGATGCAGCAATATCGTCGCCTCAAAGCCGAGGCGGGCGACGCCCTGCTGTTCTATCGCATGGGCGACTTCTTTGAGCTGTTCTTCGAAGATGCCAAGGCCGCAGCCGCGTGCCTGGATATCGCGCTGACCAAGCGCGGCGAGGACAGCGGCGAGCCAATCCCGATGTGCGGAGTGCCGGTTCACTCGGCGGATTCCTATCTGGCGCGCCTGATCCGCGCGGGGCATCGGGTGGCGATCGCGGAACAAGTGGAAAGTCCCGCCGAAGCGCGGAAGGCACGCGGCTCCAAGGCGCTGGTCGAACGCGCGATCATCCGACTGGTGACAGCTGGAACGCTGACCGAAGAAGTGCTGCTCGATTCCGGAGCCGCCAATTGGCTGGCAGCAGTCGCAAAAGCGGGAGACGAGTGGGGCATTGCCGCTGCCGACATCTCGACCGGAAGGTTCGAGCTGATCGCCTGCGGCGCGGGCGATCTTCAGTCCGAGCTCGCGCGCCTGGCTCCAGCCGAGGTCATCTGCGAAGCGCCAATCCCCGGTATCCAGGCGACCGCCGGCAAGGACGGGTTCAGCAGCATCGAGGGCGAGCGTGCGCTCAAGGAGCGCTTCAAAGTCGCGACGCTCGACGGCTTCGGCGACCCCTCTCGCGCCGAATTGGCGGCAGCCGGGGGGTTGCTGGCCTACCTCTCGGTGACCCAGCGCGGTTCGCCGCTGCTGCTCGCTGCGCCGAGCCGGATCGAACGCGTTGGCCATATGGCGATCGATCCAGCCACCCGCGACAGCCTCGAGATCGTCTGCGACTCCAGCGGGGGACGAGCGGGAAGCCTGCTCGCCAACATCGACCGTTGCCGGACCGCCGCCGGGCGGCGGCTGCTCGCGGCCGATCTCTCGGCTCCACTCACAGACCAGCAGGCCATTGCGAGGCGGCTCGGGATGGTCGGCTGGTTCCATGATGATGCGCTGCGGCGCGACCGGGTGCGCTCGGCGCTCGGCGCGATGCCTGACATCGGCCGGTCGCTGGGGCGGCTTGCGGCTGGGCGCGGCAGCCCCAGCGATTTGGCGCAGCTGCGCGACGGGCTCGCCGCCGCCGCCGCCTTGCGCGACGAACTGGCGCAGGAGCCGGATCAGCCGGAGCTTCTCGCTGCGTCGTTGCCGATCCTAGGGGGTCACTCGGCCTTGATCGATCGGCTCAGTGCCGCTCTGGTCGCCTCTCCGCCCCTCGACCCAAGCAAGGGCGGCTATATCGCCGAGGGCTATGATCCGGCGCTGGACGCGCTGCGCGCCACCGCAAGCGACGGCCGCCGCGCGATCGCCACGCTCGAGGCGGGTTATCGGGATGCAACCGGTGTCTCGACCCTCAAGATCCGGCACAATGCCGTACTCGGCTATCATGTGGAGGTCAGCGCCCGCCATGCTGACCGGCTGTTGGCTCCGGACAGCGGCTTCACCCATCGCCAAACCCTTGCCGGGGTGGTCCGGTTCAATTCCCCCGATCTTCACACCGAGGCCTCCCGCGTGATCGAGGCGGGCGCCCATGCGCTGGCCGCCGAAGCCGCGCATCTCGAGGAACTCACCGCGCAGGCCATTGCGTGCTCTACTGAGATTACACGGACCGCCGAGGCGGTGGCCCGGATCGACGTGGCTGCGGCCAACGCCGCGCGCGCCGCCGAGGGCGGGTGGTGCCGTCCGCAATTCGACGACCGCGCATGCCTTGATATCCACGCCGGTCGGCACCCGGTCGTGGAAGCGGCGCTGGCGAGTAGCGGTCAAAGGTTCATCGCCAATGATTGCGACCTTGGTCCCGATGACCGGCTGTGGCTGATCACCGGACCAAACATGGGCGGCAAGTCGACCTTCCTGCGGCAGACAGCAATCATCGCTGTGCTCGCCCAAGCGGGCTGCTTCATTCCTGCCGCAAGTGCCCGGCTGGGGATTGTCGACCGGCTTTTCAGCCGCGTCGGGGCATCGGACAATCTCGCCCGTGGGCGCTCGACCTTCATGGTCGAAATGGTCGAAACGGCGGCGATCCTGGCCCAGGCAACACCGCAGAGCCTGGTCATCCTCGACGAGATTGGGCGCGGTACCTCCACCTACGATGGGCTGGCAATCGCCTGGGCGGTGGTCGAGGCGATGCACGACAGCATCCGCTGCCGGACGCTGTTTGCAACCCACTATCATGAACTGACGCGGTTGGCGGATCGGCTCGACGGGCTGTCGCTGCACCATGTGCGGGCGCGGGAGTGGAAGGGCGATCTTGTCCTGCTGCACGAGGTTGCGGACGGACCCGCCGACCGGAGCTATGGGATCGCCGTCGCCCGGCTGGCCGGACTCCCGCCGGCCGTTCTTGCCCGCGCGTCGAATGTCCTTTCCCGGCTCGAGGCTGGCCGCGATGCCACCGGTGGAATCGCCGCCGGGCTCGATGACCTGCCGCTGTTCGCCGCAGCCGAGCCCCCCACTCAATCGAATCCTCTGCGTGAGGCTCTGGCCGAGTTGAATCCGGACTCGCTGTCCCCACGTGAAGCGTTGGATGCGCTCTACGCGCTCAAGAGACTTGAGGAGTGATGACGGTTCAGCGCTTCTCCCAGGTGGAAAATCGGCGCGCGATCATCGACCGCCGCAAGGTCGCCGATGCCATCGCGGCGCTCAAGGACGGTTCGAAGCTGCGCGACGAGGTTTGCCGGTTACTAGCGGATGCCCAGACCGCGGGACGAGCCGAGATCGCACGGCGGCTGCAGGCTGAGCCCGGCCGAGGACGGATCGCGGCGGCATCCTACGCATGGCTCTCTGATCAGATTGTCCGGCTGATCCATGATTTTGTGACGACCCGCCTCTATCCACTCGGCAACCCGACCGATGCCGAGCGCGTGTCGCTGGTGGCGCTGGGCGGCTACGGGCGCGGCGAAATGGCGCCGTTCAGCGATCTCGACCTGATGTTCCTGACGCCGACCCGGCGCAGCGGCTGGTGCGAGCAGGTCATTGAGTCGATGCTTTACCTGCTGTGGGACCTGAAGTTCAAAGTCGGGCAGTCGAGCCGCTCGCCAACCGAACTGATCAATCTGGCCCGCGAAGACGTGACCGTCCGGACGGCAATGCTGGAGGCGCGCTGGGTGTGGGGCGATGAGGCGCTCTACGCGCTGGCGGCTGCCCGCTTCCGGGAAGAGATCGTCGATGGCACCGCGCGCCAGTTCGTCGCCGCAAAACTTGAAGAGCGCGAGGCCCGGCACAAGCGGATGGGCGACACGCGCTATGTCGTCGAGCCGAATGTGAAAGACGGCAAGGGCGGGCTGCGCGATTTGCACACCCTCTACTGGATCGGCAAATATATGTTCGGCGTGAAGGAGCCCTCGGACCTGGTCGGGGTCGGACTGCTCACGGCGCGCGAGTTCCGCCAGTTCGAGCGCGCCGAGCGTTTTCTATGGGCAGTCCGCTGCCATCTCCACCTCGCCACCGGCCGCCCCGAGGATCGCCTGTCGTTCGACAATCAGCGCCGCATCGCGGCGGCGATGAACTATGCTGATCGGCCGGGCAAATCGGCGGTCGAGCGCTTCATGCACTTCTACTTCCTGAACGCCAAAACAGTTGGTGACCTGACCGGGGTGTTCCTGGCGCAGCTGGACGAGCAGGTCGCGCGCAAGGGGCGGCGCTTCACCTTGCCGGCGCTGACGCGAATTCCGGCGCTCCGTCGCCGGCCGTGGGCGATGGCCGGCTTCACGCTCGATCGCGGCCGCCTCGCCATCCCCCGCGAGACCTTCTTCAGCGAAGACCCGGCGCGGCTGGTTGAACTGTTCGCCATCGCCACCCGCGACCAGCTCGAAATCCACCCGGCCGCGATCCGCTCTGCCGCTCGCGACGCGAAGCTGATTGACGCATCGGTTCGGTCCGACGCGCGCGCCAATGCGCTGTTCCTTGAGGTGCTGACCGACAAGCGAGCGCCGGACATGGTGTTGCGATGGATGAACGAAGCCGGTGTGTTCGGCCGGTTCGTTCCGGACTTTGGCCGCGTCGTCGCGCAAATGCAGTTCGACATGTATCATCATTTCACCGTCGACGAGCATTCGATCCGCGCGATCGGCGAGCTGGCGGCGATTGAACGGGGGGAGAGAAGCCAGGAGCTGCCGGTCAGCACCGCCATCTTTCGGCAGATCGACAGCCGCCGCCTGCTGTATGTCGCCGTCCTGCTCCACGACATCGCCAAGGGCCGCCATGGTGATCACAGCCTGCTCGGCGAAGAGGTGGCGCGGAAGCTCTGCCCGCGCCTTGGCCTGACCCCGGGAGAGGTCGAGACGGTTGCCTGGCTGGTTCGCCACCATCTGCTGATGTCGAACACGGCGTTCAAGCGGGACCTCGCCGATCCGCAGACGATCCGGGATTTCGTCGATCAGGTGCAGAGTCCCGAGCGGCTTCGACTGCTGCAGCTCCTGACTGTCGTCGACATCCGCGCGGTTGGACCCGGCGTGTGGACCGAATGGAAGCGGCAGTTGCTGGTCAACCTGTTCGAGGCGGCGGAGGAGGTGCTTCGTCTCGGACACAAAAGGCGCGGGCGGGTCGACAGGATTGCCGCTCGCCAGGCGGAGGTGGCGGAAGCGCTTGGTTTGGATGACGCGCAGATGCGCGCCCATGCGCAGCGGTTTGCCGATAGCTACTGGCTGGCTGAACCGACCGATTCACTCATCGCCAATACCCGCCAGGTCCTCGCGGCTGGAGACGACCGAGCGCACGAAAGCGTCGTCGCTACCGATGATCCGTCGCGCGGCGCAACCCGCATCAGCCTGTTCGCTCCAGACAAGCCCGGGCTATTCTACCGGACCTGCGCTGCGCTTGCGGCCGCTGGAGCGAACATCATTGACGCACGGATCCATACGACGAGGGACGGAATGGCCCTCGACAATCTGCTGGTGCAGGACGCCAGAGGCGAACCCTATCAGGAGGCGCGGAGCCGCAATCGGCTGGTCAAGATGGTGAACCAGGCGATCGCCGGCGAGCTTCCCGATCTGCCGGTCGATCTGGATTCCCTGACCCGCCGCCGGGCCGCGTTCATCGTTCCGCCGATGGTGCTGGTTGCCGACGGAGCATCCCGCCGCACGACGGTGGTCGAGGTGCAGGCGCGGGACCGGCCGGCGCTGCTCGCGCATCTCAGCGGAGCAATCCTCCAGGCTGGTCATACCATTCATTCGGCCCATATCGCGACCTATGGTGAGCGGGCGGTCGACGTCTTCTACCTAACCCGCTCGGACGGCGGCAAGCTTACCGAGAAAGATGGCGAGGATTTGCGCAAGCGTCTCCTTGCAGCGGCCGAGGATGACGGAGATTCTGCCCGCGCGGCTTAGCCCTGCTGGGCAAGAAAGGCGCGGACCTTGGACGCGACGTCGTCCTGGCCAAGCGCGACCGCCAGGTTCGCGATCACGAAGCCGGCCTTGTCGCCGCAGTCGTGGCGCACCGCATCGGCCTTGAGCGCGTGGAAGGGCTGCGTGCCGATCAGCTTGGCCATGGCGTCGGTCAGCTGGATTTCCCCACCCGCTCCGGTCTCATGCCGGTCGAGGATCGTCATTACCTCGGGCTGGAGGATGTAGCGGCCGATCACCGATAGCCGGGAAGGTGCAACCTCCGGCTTCGGCTTCTCGATCAATCCCTTCACCTCGGTCAGGACGCCATCGCTCTTGCCCGGCGAAATGATTCCATAGCTGGCGGTCCGTTCCTGCGGCACCTCCTCGGTGCAGACGATATTCCCTCCAACTTTCTGATAGGCATCGACCATCTGCTTGAGCGCACCGGGCTGCCCGAGCATCAAATCGTCAGGCAGAAGCACGGCGAATGGCTCATCCCCGACGATGTGGCGCGCGCACCAGACCGCATGGCCAAGTCCGAGCGGAGTTTGCTGACGAACCGTGACCAGATCGCCCGGCTGGGTCCGCGCTCCATCGAGGGATCCGAGATCCTTCCCGGCCGATCGCATGACGGATTCAAGCTCGAAAGCGATGTCAAAATAATCGACCATCGCTGTCTTGCCCCTCCCCGTCACGAAGATCAGCTGCTCAATCCCCGCTTCGCGCGCCTCATCGACCGCATATTGAATGAGCGGTCGATCGACGATCGTCAGCATTTCCTTCGGAATCGCCTTGGTCGCGGGCAATAGCCGCGTGCCGAGACCGGCCACGGGGAAAACGGCCTTGCGAACAGGCCGGAGCGCATTGGTAGCGGATGTCATTGCGGGGAACCGGTGTCCGTTGATGGCATGGAGGGCTCTGGCTCAGCGGGTGCCGGCGGAGCGGCTCCGCCGTCCGGCGGGGGCAGGTCGAACCGGTCCGGACGGCGCGGCTCCGAACGTTTCAGGAGCTCGTCGACCCGCGCCGGTTTAGCAATCGGGGGGAGCACGAGCAAATCGTCCGGCGAAGGCGTGTTCGCTGCCGTCTTGGGCTTGACCGGAAGCGGCTCGCCAGCCGCTGGCCTGATCTCGCCCGCTCGGCCGCACGCTGTGAGCGCAATGGTCAGCAGGAAGATGGTCGCTGCAACTCTCATTGCGCCTTCTCCCTGCCCCGCCGCGCTGAAGCGATCGCTTCGCGGACCCGCACTGGCGAGGTCCCGCCATAGGACTTGCGCGCGGCAACCGAGGACTCGACCGACAGCATTGCAAGAGCCGCGTCGCCAATCCGAGAGTCGACCGCCTGCAACTCCGCGAGGGTCAGCTCATCGAGCGCCTTACCCTGAGCTTCGGCGACCGCCACCGCACGACCGGCGATGTGATGCGCCTCTCTAAACGGCACTTCCGCCTCGCGCACCAGCCAGTCCGCCAGATCGGTTGCGGTGGCATGCCCGGCCGCAGCCGCCGCACGCATCCGATCCGGCACGAATTCGAGGTCGGCGATCATCCCCGCCATCGCCGCGAGCGACAGCGTCAACAGGTCGTGGGCATCGAACAGCGGCGGCTTGTCGTCCTGCAGATCCTTGGCATAGGCGAGCGGCAGGCCCTTGAGCAGCACCAGCAGCGCGACAAGATCGCCGATGATCCGCGCGCTATGGCCCCGCACCAGTTCCGCCGCATCCGGGTTGCGCTTGTTCGGCATGATCGACGATCCGGTCGACCAGGCATCCGGGAGCTTGACGAAGCCGAACGGCTGCGATGCCCACAGGATGACCTCCTCCGCAAGCCGCGACAGGTGCACTGCGGTCAATGCCGCCGCATGAAGATAATCCACCGCGAAATCACGGTCCGACACGGCGTCGAGACTGTTCGCAGTCGGGCGATCGAACCCAAGCGTCCTGCTCGTCTGCTCGCGATCGAGATCGAAGCCAGTCCCCGCCAGCGCAGCCGAACCGAGTGGACACTCATTCATCCTCGCCCGCGCATCGATGAAGCGGCTGCGGTCGCGCGCCAGCATTGACTGGTAGGCCATCAGATGGTGCCCGAGCGTGACCGGCTGGCCGGATTGAAGGTGAGTGAAACCAGGCATCACGGTCGCGGCATGCTCCTCGGCCCGCGCCAGGAGTGCCTCTTCGAGCGCCCCGATCCCGGCGATTGCCTGGTCGATGCAGCCGCGCACGAACAGCTTGAAGTCCGTCGCGACTTGATCATTCCGTGAGCGCGCGGTGTGAAGACGGCCGGCTGCCGGGCCGATCAGTTCGCTCAAGCGGTGCTCGACATGCATGTGAATATCTTCGAGCGCCGGGTCTTCAGTCAGCTGCCCCGCCTCATATTCACCCGCGATCGTCTCCAGCCCGCTGTCGATCGCCTCAGCATCCTCCCGGGTCAGGATTCCCTGCGCACCCAGCATCGCGGCGTGAGCTCGCGACGCCTCAATGTCCTCGCGCCACAGCCGCTTGTCGACTCCGATCGAGGCATTTATCTCGCGCATGACTGCAGCTGGCCCGCCTTCGAAGCGGCCGCCCCACATCGCATTGGAATCCGACTTGCGACTTGCCATTCCCGTCCTTGCGATCGCGCTACTTGGCGCTTGCGATAGGCAAAAGGCCACAGACCTACAAGGCAATGACAGTGCCACCGCACCTTTGCCCGGTAAGGGGGTCGATCGAAGCCGCTCCGGGACCGCGGCCCCGGACATCCAGTTTCGCGATCCGGATGGGGAAGCGGTCACCCTCGCCGGCTTCGCAGGCAAGCCGCTGCTCCTCAACCTGTGGGCGACCTGGTGCGCACCCTGCGTCAAGGAACTGCCAACACTTGATCGACTAGCCACCGCCGATCCGTCAATGACCGTCCTGACTCTGTCTCAAGATAGTGGCGAGCAGTCGAAAGTCCGTGAGTTTCTTGAAACACGGGGCCTGGCCGCGCTTGAGGCATGGCAGGACCCCGACATGGCCATGTCCAGCGCGCTCAATGTGCAGACCCTGCCGACCACCATCCTGGTCGACGCGGGGGGCAAGGAGATCTGGCGCTATTCGGGCGACCTCGACTGGACCGGTGCCGAAGCGCGCAAACTCCTCGCCGAAGCGAAATAAGGATCAGTCGCGCAGCAGCTCGTTGATGCTGGTCTTGGACCGGGTGCGCTCGTCAACGCGCTTCACGATCACCGCGCACGCCAGCGACGGGCCACCTTTCGGATCGGGCAAGCTTCCGGGAACGACCACGGAATAGGCCGGAACCCGGCCATAAATCACCTCGCCAGTGGCACGGTCGACGACCTTGGTCGACGCGCCCAGGAACACGCCCATCGACAGCACCGCGCCCTGCTCCACCACCACGCCTTCGGCCACTTCCGATCGCGCGCCGATGAAGCAATCGTCCTCGATGATCACCGGCCCCGCCTGCAGCGGCTCGAGCACGCCGCCGATGCCGGTGCCGCCCGAGATATGGACGTTGCGGCCGATCTGCGCGCAGCTGCCGACCGTCGCCCAAGTATCGACCATCGTCCCTTCGCCGACCCAGGCGCCGATGTTGACGAAGCTCGGCATCAGCACCGCTCCCGGCGCGACATAGGCCCCGCGGCGGACGATCGCCCCGGGAACCGCGCGGAAGCCGGCCGCGGCGAAATCGGACGCGGTCCAGGCAGCGAATTTTGACGGAACCTTGTCCCACCAGTTGGCACCGCCGGGTCCGCCGGAAATCATTTCCATCGGATTGAGCCGGAACGACAGCAGGACCGCCTTCTTCAGCCATTGATGGACCGTCCACGCGTCGTCGACCTTCTCGGCAATCCGCGCCGTGCCGGAGTCGAGCGCCGCCAGCGCGCGGTCGACTGCGAGCCGGACCTCCCCCTTCGTATCGGGCCCGATGGAATCGCGGGCCTCCCAGGCTGATTCAATGGTCGCGGCGAGTTGCTGGTCAGTCATGCGGTGCTTCCAGAATGATGTCGTGGATGAAGGTGCCGACGTCGGCGGTGGTAAAGTCGATGACCGCGGGGGCTGCCTCGTCGGCACCCCGTTCCGAACCATTGTCGACCCACACCGTGGTCATGCCGATCGCCTTGGCCGGGGCCAGATTGCGAGCCATGTCCTCGAAGAACACCGCCTCTTTGGGATCGATGCCGTGCCGCTCGCACAGCTGTTCATACGCATGCGGGTCCGGCTTGGGCCGATGGCTGCTGTCATGGATGTCGTGAAGCCCGTCGAAATGCTGGCCGATGCCGATGCGGTCGAGCACCCGCTGCGCATAGGGCGCATTCGCGTTGGTGAACACGAACCGGCGGCCCGGCAGCGACAGCAAGCCGGATGCCAGCCGCTCGTCCGCGCTTAGGCAATCGAGCGGGATGTCGTGAACATCCTCCATGAAGTGGTACGGATCGACGTCATGCTCGGCCATCAGCCCGGCGAGAGTGGTGCCTGACGCCTGGAAATGCTGCTTCTGGACTCGCCGCGCCTCGTCCGGGCCGCAGCCGAGCAGCCGCTGAATGTAGGCGCCCATCCGCACGTCGATCAGCCCGAACAACCCGGTCGCAGCCGGGTAGAGGCAATTGTCGAGATCGAAGATCCAGTTGCGGATATGCGCGAAGCGAGGGTTCATTCACCCGCCGCCTAGCGCCCCGGCTTTAGACGGTAAAGCTTTCGCCGCAGCCGCACGCACCCTTCGCATTGGGGTTCTCGAACACGAACCCGGCGGCGAAATCATCCTCGCGCCAGTCCATGACCGATCCGATCAGGTACAGCACGGAAGCGCCGTCGACGTAGAACCGGCCGCCTGGAGTTTCGATCTTCTCGTCGAACCGGTTTTCCTCGGTGACATAATCGACCGAATAGGCCAGCCCGGAACAGCCACGGCGTGGCGTTGAGAGCTTCACTCCGATCGATCCCTCCGGAGCGCGGGCCATCAACTCCGCGATGCGGTCTTCCGCCGCAGGCGTGAGAGTGATCGCCGAAGGACGGGCGCGGGTACTAATGGTCATTTGTCCTCCTTACGCCCCTCCCCTTCAGGGGAGGGGTTGGGGTGGGGAGCCGAGACACCATCCGCCCTCGGCCCCACCCCTCGATCCCCTCCCCTGAAAGGGAGGGGAAGATTGTCACAACATCCCCAATTCAAGCCTTGCTTCGTCGCTCATCTTGCTCGGGTCCCAGGGCGGGTCCCACACCAGCTTGACCTCGGCATCGCGAATCCCCGGAACCGACATGACCCGAAGCTCAACTTCGCCCGGCATCGATTCTGCGACCGGGCAGTGAGGGGTCGTCAGGGTCATGGTGACGACCGCATCGCCCTCATCGCTGATCGACACGTCGTAGATCAGCCCGAGTTCGTAGATATCGACCGGAATTTCCGGATCGTAGATCGTCTTCAGAACCTCGACCACCGCCGCCTGCAGGTCGCCGCCTGGGCCCGCGACATCGTCTTTCGCCGGCTGCTCGGCGAGGAAGCCGGCAAGATAGTCGCGCTTGCGCTCGAACTCGGGAGTCACCCGGGCGCGCGGTGGCTTGGCCACGGGCATCCCGTCGTCGGTCTCGATTTTCGTCTCTTCACCCATCATCCGAAAATCCGCTTCACCCGATGAATTCCGTCAACTAGCGCTTCGACATCGCTGCCATCGCTGTGCGCCGCGAAACTCGCCCGCGCCGTCGCCGGAACGCCCAGCCAGTCCATCAGCGGCTGCGCGCAATGATGGCCGGCGCGGATCGCCACGCCCGCATCATCCAATATGGTGCCGACATCGTGCGCGTGAATATCGCCGACCGCAAAACTGACGATTCCGGCGCTGTCAGCCGGTCCAAACAGCCGCACTCCGTCGATCTCGCTCAGCGCAGCGCGACATTCCGCGACCAGCGCCACCTCATGCGCATGGATTGCATCAAGGCCCAGCCGCGTGGCCCAGTCGATCGCCGCGTGCAGGCCGAGCGCACCGACAATGTGCGGCGTTCCCGCTTCGAACCGCTGCGGCGGCGGCGCATAGGTCGTCCGCTCGAATGTCACCCGGTCGATCATCGCCCCGCCGCCATGCCACGGCGGCATGGCATCGAGAATCTCGCTCCGCGCCCACAGTGCGCCGATACCGGTCGGCCCGTAGATCTTGTGCCCGGAGAAAACATAAAAATCACAGCCGATCGCAGCGACATCGACGGTCAGCCGAGGCGCCGCCTGACAGCCGTCGAGCAGCAGCAGCGCACCGACCGAATGCGCCAGCTCGGCCGCCCGCCTCGCGTCGAGGATCGAGCCGAGGACATTGGACACATGGGCGAACGCGACCAGCTTATGCTGCCCGGTCAGGATCGCCTCGGCGGCGTCGAGATCGATCCGGCCGTCTTCCGTCAGCGGGCAGACATCGATGGCCGCGCCGGTCCGCTCGGCGATCAGCTGCCACGGCACGATGTTCGAATGATGCTCGAGCAGCGACAGCAGGATTCGATCGCCCGGCTTCAGATTGGCCGCGCCCCAGCTGTTCGCGACGAGGTTGATCGCCTCGGTCGCGCCGCGGGTGAACACCACTTCGTCGGGCTTGCCGCCGAGCAGCCGCGCCACCGCTCCGCGCGCCGCCTCGTAAGCCAGGGTCATGTCCGACGAGCGCTGATAAACCCCGCGATGAACCGTCGCATAGTCGCGCCCATAGGCTAGGGTAATCGCGTCGATCACGCTGCGCGGCTTCTGCGCGGTCGCGGCGCTGTCGAGATAATGCCAATTCTCGATCGCCGGGAACTCCCCGCGCACCGACAAGGCGGCGTCAGGCGGCGTGATTTTCTCGATGAGGCTCATGCCACCGCCTCCAGCGCGGCTCGCGCCGCAGCCGCAATCGCCTCGCGCTGGTCCGCGTTCGCGATCCCCTCCCACAGGTCGGCAATGAACCCTTCCAGCAGCAGCGCCTTCGCGGATGCCGGATCGAGGCCGCGACTCATCGCGTAAAACAGCTGATTGGGATCGAGCTCCCCGACACTCGCACCGTGAGCGCATTTCACATCATCCGCGAAAATCTCCAGCTCGGGCTTGCAGTTGGCGGTCGCGCCACGGTCGAGCAGCATCGCCTTGACCGACTGCTCGGCATCGGTCTGCTGTGCCTCGCGCGCCACCGCGACCTTGCCGAGGAAGGAGCCGGTCGCCTTGCCGCCAAGCACCGAGCGCACCGTCTGCCGAGATCGTGCCGATGGAGCGACATGGCGGACCGTAGTGACGATTTCGAGATTGGCCGAGCCGCCGCCAATCTGGGCGGCATGCAAGGAGAAGTTCGCGCCCTCGGCGAGGGTCACATCAAGTTCGATGCGCGAATAATCCGACGCGATGTTGAGCGCGTGTAAGTCGAACGCGGCGCCCTCACTCAATATGATCTCGGCGCGCCGGACCTGCACGGCTTCCCCGCCCGGGGACAGCACATGCTCGTGCCGCTCACCCGCGCCAACTGTGATCCGCTTCGGCGGCGGCAGGGCACCCCACACGTCCCTGAGCGCGTCGAGGTCGGCGTAGCGCCACGCCTCCTGCTTGCGCGATGGAAACGGCGCGTTCATCAGGCGGCGGCCTCGGCATAGCCTGCGCGCTCAAGCTCGTGCGCGAGCTCCGGTCCGCCCGAACGCACGATCCGTCCGCCACTCAGCACATGCACCCGATCGGGAGTCACATAGTCGAGCAGCCGCTGATAATGGGTAATCAGCAGCACCGATTTATCCGGCGCGCGCATGATCGCGTTGATGCCCGCGCCGACCGCGCGAAGCGCGTCGATGTCGAGCCCGCTGTCGGTCTCGTCGAGCACCGCGAAACGCGGACTCATGATGCCCATCTGGACCATCTCGGCGCGCTTTTTCTCGCCGCCGGAAAAGCCGACATTGACCGGCCGCTTGAGCATCTCGACATCCATGCCGAGCGTCGCCGCCTGGGCGCGAGCAAGCTTGATGAACTCCGCTCCCGACAGTTCCGTTTCGCCCCGCGAGCGGCGTTGCGAATTGAGGCTTTCGCGCAGGAATTGCAGATAGGACACACCGGGAATTTCGACCGGATATTGGAAGCCGAGGAATAGCCCGGCGGCGGCGCGCTCGTGGGGTTCGAGGGCGAGGAGGTCTAGCCCCTCCCCTGCAGGGGAGGGGTTGGGGTGGGGAGCTTCCGGAGAAGTCGCGGCTGT
>CAMLKX010000010.1 GCA_946480515.1 uncultured Sphingomonadaceae bacterium
GGCCGTCGCGCGCGACAACCCCGATCCGTGACTGAATCGTCCCGCCATAACGGCGCGTGAAGCCCTTGGGAGCAATCGCGCCGCGTTTCTTCGGCAAGGGAAGCACGGCCGCGATCCGCGCCGCTTCCTGCCGGGTCATCGCGCTTGCATCATGCCCATAGTAGCGCTCGGCCCCGGCGTTCACTCCGTAGGTGCCGATGCCGGTTTCGGCCACGTTGAGATAGACTTCCATGATCCGCCATTTGGGCCATATCGCCTCGATCAGGACCGTGAACCAGGCTTCGACGGCTTTCCGGACATAGCCTCCACCCTGCCACAGGAAGGCGTTCTTCGCTGTCTGCTGGCTGATCGTCGAGCCGCCGCGGATGCGTCCGCCCGAGGCATTGCGCTGCATTGCCGTCTCGATCGCCTCGAAGTCAAACCCGTCATGCTGGCAGAATTTGCTGTCCTCTCCGGCGATCACCGCCCGAACCATGTCGCGGTCGATCCGCTCGATCGGCATCCATTCGCGCTCCGCTCCACGGCCATCGATGACGTCGCCGATCATCGTCGCGGTGATCGGCGGATTGATGAAGCGGTAGAGCAGCACCCACAGCACACTGAGCAGCACCAGCCCGACAAGGATGCGGACGAGGCCGCCGATTGCGCGTACCGGAAACGAGGAAGTCGAGCGTTTGCGCTTATATTTGGGGATCGATTTGCCGCGAGCCATGGCGGTGGTGCTAGCCGTCCTCGCCGCGCCCCGCAAACGGCTCGTCCTTGCCGCGATGCGGCGCGTCGCATAGAGGCGAGGGCATGACTTCCACCAACGACGTCCGGCGCAGCTTCCTCGACTATTTCGAGCGCGCCGGTCATGCGCGCGTCCAGTCCGCACCGCTGGTTCCGCACAATGATCCGACGCTGATGTTCGTCAATGCGGGGATGGTGCCGTTCAAGAATGTCTTCACCGGCCTGGAGACGCGGCCCTTCAACACCGCGACCAGCTCGCAGAAATGCGTGCGCGCCGGGGGCAAGCACAACGACCTCGACAATGTCGGCTATACTGCGCGTCACCACACCTTCTTCGAGATGCTGGGGAATTTTTCCTTCGGCGATTATTTCAAGGAAGAGGCGATCCATCACGCCTGGACCCTCGTTCACAAGGAGTGGGGGCTCAAGGCGGACCGGCTGACCGCCACGATCTACCATACCGATGACGAAGCGTTCGAGCTATGGAAGAAGATCGCGGGCCTTCCGGAACAGCGGATCATCCGGATCGCGACCAAGGACAATTTCTGGGCGATGGGCGACGACGGTCCCTGCGGCCCATGCTCGGAGATATTCTTCGATCATGGTGAGCACATCCCCGGCGGTCCCCCCGGCAGTCCGAATGAAGACGGCGACCGGTTCGTCGAGATTTGGAATCTGGTGTTCATGCAATATGAGCAAGCCGCCGGCCAAATCATTGGCGATCTTCCGAAAAAGTCGATCGATACCGGCATGGGACTGGAGCGGGTCGCCGCGGTCATGCAGGGCGTGCACGACAATTATGAGACCGATACCTTCCGCGCGCTGATCGCCGCCTCGACCGCGCTGACCAGCAACAATTCTGCGGACATGGCGGCCAGCCACCGGATCATCGCCGACCATCTGCGCACCGCAGGCTTCCTGGTCGCGGACGGCGTCCTGCCGGCGAATGAGGGCCGCGGCTATGTGCTTCGCCGGATCATGCGCCGGGCGATGCGTCACGCCCATCTGCTCGGAGCGAGCGAGCCGCTGATGCACCGGCTAGTTCCCGCGCTCGTTGCCGAGATGGGCGCGGCCTATCCGGAATTGGTGCGTGCGCAACCGCTGATCGAGCGCACCCTCGAGCATGAAGAAGCCCGCTTCCGCCAGACTCTGGCCAATGGCCTCAAGCTGCTCGACGAAGCGACTGCCGCGCTTGATGAGGGTGGTACCCTGTCGGGAGCGACCGCCTTCAAGCTCTACGACACCTATGGCTTCCCTTATGATCTAACTGAAGACGCGCTGCGTGCCCGTGGGCTGATGGTCGACCGCGCTGGCTTTGATACGGCGATGGCCGAGCAGAAGGCTGCTGCACGGGCAGCCTGGAAAGGGTCCGGGGACAAGGCTTCGGAGGAGCTCTGGTACGATCTGGCCGAGGAACATGGCGCGACCGAGTTCACCGGCTACACCAGTGACCAGAGCGATGGTGTCGTGCTCGCGATCATCAAGGACGGAGCGCAGACGGATCATGCCGCCGAGGGCGCGCAAGTCACCCTGCTGCTGAACCAGACACCCTTCTATGGCGAGAGTGGCGGGCAGACGGGCGACTCCGGGATTATCACGAGTCTCAAGGGTTTGCGTTTCGAAGTTGAGGAGACTTCGAAACCACTCGGCAAGCTGCATGCGCTGAAAGGGCGGATCACAGCGGGCGCGATCACCACTGGCGAGACGGTGCACCAGGCGGTGGATGTCGCGCGCCGGTCTGCGATCCGCGCCAACCATAGCGCGACCCATCTGTTGCACGCTGCGCTGCGTCATCGCCTCGGCAGCCACGTCACCCAAAAGGGCAGCCTTGTTGCCGCGGACCGGCTGCGCTTCGACTTCTCGCATCCATCTGCTCTCACAGCGGAGGATGTGGCGGCGATCGAGGATGAGGTGAACGCACAGATTCGCGCCAACCAGCCGGTTACCACGCGCCTGATGACTCCCGACGAGGCGATTTCCGCGGGTGCGATCGCGCTGTTCGGCGAAAAATACGGCGATGAGGTCCGCGTGCTCAGCATGGGTCTGGGAAGCGATCAGTCATCCTACTCAACGGAGCTTTGCGGCGGCACGCACGTCAATGCGCTCGGCGACATTCAGCTGTTCAAGGTCATCTCCGAAAGCGCGGTATCCTCAGGCGTTCGCCGGATCGAGGCCCTGACCGGAGAAGCGGCTCGCCAATGGCTGCTGACGCGGGATCAGCGCCTGCGTGAGGCGGCAGTCGCGTTAAAGGCGTCGCCGGATGAGGTTCCAGCCCGGGTCAGCGCGTTGATCGAGGAGCGCCGCCGGCTCGAGCGCGAGCTTGCGGAAGCAAAGAAGGCCCTGGCGATGGGTGGGGGATCGGCGCCTGCCGCTGGTCCGGAGCAAGTCGGAGGGCATGCCTTTCTTGGCCAGGTGGTGGAAGGTCTCGATCCCAAAGGGCTGCGCGGCGAGATCGACTCAATGAAGCAGCGGCTCGGGTCCGGGATCGCGGCACTGATCGCGGTCAACGACGGACGCGCGAGCGTTGCCGCTGGTGTGACTGACGATCTCGTCCATCAGGTCAGCGCTGTCGAACTGGTCAAGGCGGCCGTGGCTGCGCTGGGCGGGCAGGGCGGCGGCGGCCGTCCCGACATGGCCCAAGGTGGCGGTCCCGATGGTTCCAGGGCGACCGAAGCTTTGGCAGCAATCAAGGACGCACTGGAGCGCGTCGCCGCCTAAGAGGAGAGAAGGGTGGTGAAATGATTGATGTTCACTCCTCTGCCCCCGTCACGCTTAATGGCGCCTGCCACTGCGGCGGCATCAGGTTCACAGTCACGCTGACCGACGGTTTTGCCTCTGCGCGTCGATGCACCTGCTCGATTTGCCGGATGCGGGGCGCCGTGGCTGTCACGTCGACCCCGGAAGAGTTCCGTCTGACGCAGGGTGCCGACCAGCTCGCCACCTATCGGTTCAACACGGGCACTGCGGAGCATCACTTCTGCTCGACGTGCGGCATCTACACCCATCACAAGCGTCGCTCGAACCCGAACCAGCTTGGCGTCAACGCAGCGTGCCTCGAGGGCGTGTCACCATTCGACTTTCCGGAGGTTCCGGTGCTCGATGGTGCCCGTCACCCCTCCGACAATCCGAACCACGAATCGTTCATGGCGGGGGCGCTGAAGTTCATCCCTGCGGAGCCGCGTCCCTAAGTCGTCTGCGGCCGAGCGAGGGCTCGCTCTCCATCTCGGCTTCCGACATGATTTCGGCGCGCAGTTGAGACCGCTTCTCGTGGATTGAGGCGATCACTGGTCCCATCGCGACGCCAAGATCGACCAGTGCCGCCTCGGACAGCTGAAGCGATGCTTCCAGCGTCTCCGGTACGGCGTCGGTGACCCCCGCTTTGTAAAGTTCGGCGGCGTGGGCGGTGTCGCGGGCGCGGGCGATGATCGGCAGGTCGGGGAACTTCTCGCGGAGCTGCCGTGCGAGCCGCTTGATGAGTACGGGGTTGTCCATCGTGAGGATGAATGCGCTCGGTTCCCGCCGTTTCAGGCGGTCGATCAACTCCGAATGAGCGACATCCCCGAACACCACATCATAGCCTTCCTTTTTGGACGATGTGGTGATGTCGATATCTGCCTCGACCGCCAGATAATCCTTCCCGTGCGCTTCGAGCATGTCTGCGACGATGCGCCCGACACGCCCGAACCCCAGGATCATGACCTGACCGGTCGCGACATGATCGAGGGAGTGATCAGCGTTGCCCCCGAACCCTTGGCCGCCGACCTGCCGGCCAGCGAAACGGCCCAGTTTCGCGAGCAATGGAGTGATCGTCAGGCCGATCGCGGTCACAACCTGCCAGAAGGCTGCCGTTTCCGGCTGGATGAGTTGTGCTGCGCTGGCTGCCGCAAGGACGATCAGGGTGGTCTCCGAAGGCGAGGCCATGATCAGGCCGGTTTCCGCCGCAACTCCAGCGGTCGCTCCTTCGAGCTTGATCAACAAGGCGGTGACCAGCGCCTTGACTGCGAGGACAAACGCTACGGCGCTGAGTAGCATCGGCCATTGTTCCGCGATCATCCGGAAGTCGAGGGTCATGCCAACGGTGATCAGGAAGATGCCGAGGCCGAGGCCGCGGAAGGGCGCGGTGATCACCTCGACTTCGCCGCGATACTCCGTCTCGGCGATCACGATGCCGGCAATGAGAGCGCCCAGGATGGGCGAGAAGCCGATGCTGCTGGTGATCAGGCTGGCGACGATCACGACCAGCAGGCAGGCGGCGAGGAACATTTCCGGGCTCTTGGTCCGCGCGGCCTGGGCGAACAGCTGCGGCAGGACGAGCCGGCCCGCGAACAGCATCGCGACGGCGACTACCCCGCCGACCAACATTGTCTGCAGGAGCGAGCCCACTCCGACATCGGCAGCTTGCGGAGCCATCGCGCCTAGCGCGAAGATAATCGGCACCAGCGCCAAATCTTCGAACAGCAGCATGGCCAGTGCCGACCGGCCGACAGGGCTGTGGGTTCCAACTAGCGGAAGCACGATGGCGGTGGATGACAAGGCGAGGGCCAAACCAAGGCCAATTGCTCCCGACACGCTCTGCCCCATCAGGTGCAGCCCAAGGGCGATGATCGTGCCAGCTCCCAGCAACTCGGCGGCGCCGACCCCGAAGACCAGCCGGCGCATCGACCACAGTCGCCGGAAGGACAGCTCCAGACCGATCGAGAACAGCAGGAGGACGATCCCAAGCTCCGCGAACGGCTCGATCGCTTCAGGGTTGGAGATTGTGACATAGTGGAGCGCCGGATAGTCTTTGCTGAGCGCGCCTAGTCCGAACGGACCGACCAGCGCTCCGATCAACGTAAAGCCGATGATCGGGCTGATGCGGATTCGAGCGAACGCTGGAATGACCAAACCGGCCGCGCCGAGGATCACCAGCGCGTCGCTGAAGCCTGAAGTACTGAATTGTCCGGCCATGCGGCTGGTTAGATCAGGGACCGGATTCTGTCACCCTGCGGAAGGGCCGGAAGCCACACTCTTCCCTTCCAAAGCGGACCACCATCTGCCAGCCTGCACTCCTGATGACGTCAACCAGCATCTCTGACCTTTTGGTGGTTGGGGGTGGCCCGGCGGGGATGATGGCCGGGCTCCTCTTCGCCCGGGCGGGCTGCAGCGTTCGGGTGCTGGAGAAGCATGCTGACTTCTTCCGGGATTTCAGGGGCGACACAGTCCACCCATCCACCATGGAGGCGGCGACCTCCTCGCCCAGCTTGGGATGCTCGAGCGATTCCTTGAGCGACCGCATAATCGGCTGAATCGAGCTCAGATCCGTGTGGCTGGCCGCGAGTGGACCATCGGGGACCTGTCTCAGCTCGACACGCCGGCGCCGTTCATCGCCATGATGCCCCAGTGGGACTTCCTCGATTTCCTGCGGGACGAGGCCGCTGCCTTTCCCGGATTCAGGCTGGAGATGGAATGCCCGGTCGAGACGTTCATCGACGAGCGCGGAGCGATCACTGGCGTGCGGACTCGCGACGGCCGCGAACTGCGGGCACGGCTGACGCTTGCCGCCGATGGACGATCTTCAATCGCGCGCAACATCCTGCCGGTCGAAGATCTCGGCGCGCCGATGGACGTGTTCTGGTTCCGGCTCGGCAAGTCGGACCCCGCGTCCGATGCGTTGCGTGGCAATGTCGAGCGCGGCCGGCTGTTCGTCATGATCGACCGTGGCGACTATTGGCAGTGCGCCTTCCTCATCCCCAAGGGTGCGGCCGAAGCCTATCGCGCGCGCGGGATCGAAGGATTTCGCGCCGAGGTAGCTTCGGTCGCTCCGCCGGACGTTCAACTCGCCGATCTTGACGAGATCAGCGACCTTCACCTGCTTACGGTCAAGCTCGACCGCCTCACCCGCTGGTGGAAGCCGGGCCTGCTGGTGATTGGCGATGGTGCCCACGCCATGTCTCCGATCGGCGGGATCGGGATCAACCTCGCGATCCAGGATGCGGTCGCCGCCGCCAACATCCTTGCCGGTCCGCTGGCACGCGGCGAAGACGTCGATCCGCTGTTGCACAAGGTCGAGCAGCGGCGGCTTTTCCCGACGCGGGTGATCCAGCAGGCGCAGAAGACCGCCCAGGACGCGATCATCGGCCGTCTGCTTCAGCCGGGCGAGGCCATCCGCGAAGCGCCGCTGCCCGTAAGGCTACTCGACCGCTTTTCGCTGCTCCGCCGCCTGCCGGGAAGGCTGATCGGGCTTGGCGTCAGGCGCGAGCGGGTTCGCTCGCCAGTTGCCCCTGCTGCTGCGAGCCCTTCATCGCCGTCTCGAGGTTCGTGACGATCGCATCGAAGAACTGCTCGGTCGTCATCCACGCCTGATCCGGGCCGACTAGAATTGCGAGGTCCTTGGTCATCTGGCCGCCTTCGACCGTCTCCACGCACACCCGCTCGAGGGTCTCGGCGAAGCGCACCACGTCGGGCGTGTTGTCGAACTTGCCGCGATACTTGAGGCCCCCGGTCCAGGCGAAGATCGAGGCGATCGGGTTGGTCGAGGTCGCCTTGCCCTGCTGGTGCATGCGGTAGTGACGGGTAACCGTTCCATGCGCGGCTTCGGCCTCGATCGTCTTGCCGTCGGGGGACATCAGCACCGAAGTCATCAGTCCGAGCGAGCCAAAGCCCTGGGCAACCGTATCCGACTGAACATCGCCGTCATAATTCTTGCAGGCCCAGACGAATTTGCCCGACCACTTCAGCGCGGAGGCAACCATGTCGTCGATCAGGCGGTGCTCGTAAACAATTCCGGCTGCCTTGAACTTCTCGGCGAAGCCCTCCTTGTCGAACACTTCCTGGAACAGGTCCTTGAAGCGACCATCGTAGGCCTTGAGGATGGTGTTCTTGGTCGACAGATAGACCGGCCAGCCAAGCGACAAACCATAGTTGAACGAAGCGCGCGCGAAGTCGCGGATCGACTCATCCAGATTGTACATGCCCATCGCCACTCCGGGCGCGTCGAAGTCGAACACGTCGAGGTCGATCTTGTCGCCATTCTCGCCTTCCCACACCAGGCGAAGCTTGCCTGCGCCAGGGATCAGCGTGTCGGTGGCGCGATACTGGTCGCCGAACGCATGACGGCCGACGACGATCGGATCGGTCCAGCCCGGCACCAGGCGCGGGACATTGGAGATGACGATCGGTTCGCGGAAGACGACGCCGCCAAGGATGTTGCGGATCGTGCCGTTGGGCGACTTCCACATTTTCTTGAGGCCGAACTCCTCGACCCGCGCTTCGTCGGGAGTGATGGTCGCGCACTTCACGCCGACGCCATACTGTTTGATCGCGTTGGCGGATTCGATCGTGATCTGATCGTTGGTCTCGTCCCGCTTCTCGACGCCGAGATCGAAGTAGATCAGGTCCACGTCGAGGTAGGGCAGGATCAGCCGCTCGCGAATCCACTTCCAGATGATGCGGGTCATCTCATCGCCGTCGAGCTCCACGAGCGGAGTGGCTACCTTGATCTTGGACATCGATTTTTCCTGTAGGATGAGGCGTTGGCGGGCGCCTTAAGGCGGGTAAGGGGACATGGCAACCGGGCCGATTGTGCCGCTCTGCCGGTCTCTCTAAAGAAGCCGCTATGCCTGCCATCCAAAACCCCGACAGCCAGTTGACCGCAGTCAAGTGGCGCTTTCCCTCTGTCCACCCCGAAGGTCGCAAATATGTGGTGATCGCCGGGGCAGTGGCGATCGGCGTCTATCTTTTGATCAGCAATGCCCTCGGCTGGCTGCTGATCGGGCTGACGATCTGGGTCGCGGCCTTCTTCCGTGATCCGGTGCGAACAACGCCAAGCCGCTCCAATCTCGTGATTGCGCCGGCAGATGGACTGGTGACGATGATTACCCAGGTTCCGCCGCCGCCCGAGCTTAGGGGCCCCGAGGGGCTTGGCGAAGGACCGATGACCCGCGTCTCGATTTTCATGAGCGTGTTCGATGTGCACATCAATCGCTCGCCGATCGCAGGCCGGATCCGGAAGATCGCCTATGTTCCGGGCAAGTTTCTGAATGCCGACCTCGACAAGGCGAGCGAGGACAATGAACGGCAACATTTTCTGGTCGAGAGCGATGACGGGCTCAAGATCGGTTTCACGCAGATCGCCGGGCTGGTCGCCCGCCGCATTCTCGCCTTTGTCGGGGAAGGAGACCGGGTCTCCGCCGGAGAGCGGATCGGCCTGATCCGGTTTGGAAGCCGGGTCGATGTCTATCTTCCCGAAGGAACTGGCACCCGGCTCCTGCTAGGGCAGCGGGCGATTGCCGGAGAGACAGTCATTGCCGAGATTGGCGTCGATCCCCAGCTCAGCGGAACCAGCCAGTGAGCGAGGAGAGCGGAGAGGAGCGGGAAGGGCGCGCCATCCCGTTCCGGGCCATGATCCCCAATGCGGTGACCGCGCTTGCACTCTGTTTTGGGCTCACGGGAGTCAGCCTGGCAATCGGCGGCGAGTGGGAGAAGGCACTCGGAGCGATCGTGTTCGCGGGCGTGCTCGACGGCATGGACGGCCGCATCGCGCGACTGTTGAGAGCCCAGAGCCGGTTTGGGGCGGAGCTTGATTCGCTCAGCGACAATATCGCGTTCGGAACCGCTCCGGCGCTGATCCTGTTCCTGTGGTCGCTGCAAACGGCTCCGCGGTTCGGGTGGATCGCGTCGCTCGCGTTGGCAGTCTGCTGTGCTCTGCGATTGGCCCGCTTCAACGCCCGGATCGATGCCGCGGAACAGCCGCACAAATCCGCCGGGTTCAACACCGGGGTTCCGGCACCCGCAGGCGCTGGATTGGCATTCATGCCGATCTACCTGTGGCTGATCAGCGGGAATGACCTGTTTCGTGCCTGGCCGGGAGTCATGGCATGGACGCTGTTCATTGCCCTGCTGATGATCTCAAGCCTGCCGACGTTCAGCTGGGCATCGATCCGGATCCGCCGCAGCTGGCGACTGATTGCGCTCGCGGGCGTTGCCTTGCTGGGGGCCGCCTTGATCCGGGCGCCCTGGCACACCTTGCTGGCAATCAGCGCGCTCTATCTGGTGATGCTGCCGGTGGCCCTTGCCTCTTACGCGCGTGTCAAGCAGCGGCGGGCAACAAACTCTCCTCGGCCCGCCACGAGCTAGCGCCGCCAGCGCGGCGCACATCGACCGGAGTCGGCCGCAATCCTTCGCCCCGAAGCGCGCTGCAAATGCGGTCAGCGTTCTCGCGGATGGTTGCCGCAACGATGGCAATGACCAGCCACATCATCGTCAAGAAAGTCAGGGTGGCGATTGTCGAAAGCATGGTGTCACCTCGATCTGTGTGGTGATAATGTTCCTGATATGTTCTCATGC
This sequence comes from uncultured Sphingomonadaceae bacterium, assembly GCA_946480515.1. Next base: position 10,057 of record CAMLKX010000010.1, read on the forward strand.
GTCAAGGGCCTTCTGATGCAGCTTCCGGCCGCACTTGCCCTGAGGTGCGCGTTCCGCTAGGGCGCGCGCCATCCCACAGGCGGAACCACACATACCGGTGCCAATCGCGTTGATTGGTGACTCGGTTCCGTCGAGGCAGAACCGGAAGGAGAATGACTATGGCGGCTAATGTCGTCACGATGCAGCAATTGCTCGAAGCCGGAGCGCACTTCGGCCACCAGACCCATCGCTGGAATCCGCGGATGAAGCCGTACATCTTCGGCGAGCGGAACGGCGTTCACATCATCGATCTGTCGCAGACCGTGCCGCTGTTTGCGCGCGCGCTCGACTTCGTCAGCCAAAGCGTGGTTCGTGGCGGCAAGGTGCTCTTCGTGGGCACCAAGCGCCAGGCCCAGGACGCGGTTGCCGAGGCAGCCCGCGCGAGCGGCCAGCACTTCGTCAACCACCGCTGGCTCGGCGGCATGCTGACCAACTGGAAGACGATTTCCAACTCGATCAAGCGGCTGAAGACGCTCGAGGAGCAGCTGTCGGGCGACACCGCCGGACTCACCAAGAAGGAAGTGCTGCAGCTCACACGCGAGCGCGACAAGCTGGAGAAGAGCCTAGGCGGGATCCGCGACATGGGCAGCCTGCCTGACGTCATGTTCGTGATTGATTCGAACAAGGAAGAGCTGGCGATCAAGGAAGCCAATGTTCTCGGCATTCCAGTTGTCGCGATCCTCGATTCGAACAGCAGCCCCGCGGGGATCGCCTTCCCGGTCCCGGGCAATGACGATTCAAGCCGCGCCATTCGCCTCTATTGCGAAGCGATCGCGAGCGCAGCCAACGCCGGCAAGTCCGGTGCTGCAGCGGCGCGCGGTGAAGACATCGGAGCCATGGCTGAGCCGCCGGTTGAGGCTGCTCTTCAAGCCTAACCAATTCGAGAATGAAGGAGCCGACACATGGCTGAAATCACGGCCGCTTCCGTGAAGGAACTGCGCGAGCGTACCGGCGCAGGGATGATGGACTGCAAGAAGGCGCTCGCAGAAACCAATGGCGAGATGGAGCCCGCGGTCGACTGGCTGAGGGCCAAGGGCCTTGCTGCCGCCGCCAAGAAGGCGGGCCGGACCGCTGCCGAGGGTCTGGTTGGAGTTGCCGTTGCGGGCACTCGCGGCGCCGTGGTCGAGGTCAACTCCGAGACGGACTTCGTCGCCAAGAACGAGCAGTTCCAGCAATTCGTCCGCAATGTCGCGCAGCTCGCCCTCGCAACGGGCAGCGATGTCGAGGCACTTGGCAACGCGGCCTACCCGGGCGGCGGGACAGTTGGCGAAACGCTGACCAACAATATCGCCACGATCGGTGAGAATCAGTCGCTCCGCCGCGCCGCCTTGCTGGAAGTCAGCCAGGGCGCGGTCGTGTCTTACGTGCACAATGCCGCTGCTCCTGGTCTCGGCAAGATCGGCGTTCTCGTGGCTCTGGAAAGCGCGGCCCCGGCCGACGCGCTCCAGACTCTGGGCAAGCAGTTGGCGATGCATATCGCCGCCGCCAACCCGCTGGCGCTCAATGCCGAGGATATCGATCCCGCGCTGCTCGAGCGCGAGCGCGCCATCGCAATTGAAAAGGCGAACGAGAGCGGCAAGCCCGCCAATATCGTCGAGAAGATGGTCGACGGGTCGATGGCCAAGTTCCGCAAGGAAAATGCGCTGGTCAGCCAACCCTTCGTGATCGACAACAAGACTCCGGTGGCGGATGTTGTCGCGGCTGCGGGCAAGGACGCTGGGTCGCCGATCGCGCTCAAGGGCTTCGTGCGCTTCCAGCTCGGTGAAGGCATCGAGAAGCAGCAAAGCGACTTCGCTGCGGAGGTCGCTGCGACAGCCGGAATCAAGAAAGATGAGCCGGTCGCCTGACGAGACCGGAATCACCGCATCACAGCGGTTGGCAACGGGGCGGGTGGGCCATAGAAGGCGCATCCGCCCCTTTTCTTTGTCTCACCTCTGCGAGAGCGTTCTCTATGTCCCGACCGCGCTTCAACCGCATCCTGCTGAAGCTTTCGGGCGAGGCGCTGATGGGCTCCGGCCAGTTTGGCATCGATTCGGAGACGGTTGCCGGGCTCGCCGCTGAAATCGCGGCTGCCAAGGGCAAAGGACATGAGCTCTGCCTCGTTGTCGGCGGCGGGAATATCTTCCGTGGAATCGCTGGCGCGGCGCAAGGGTTCGATCGGGCCAGTGCCGATTACATGGGGATGCTCGCGACGGTGATGAACGCGCTCGCCGTCCAGAATGCGCTCGAAAAGCTTGGGGTGGACACGCGGGTCCAATCCGCAATCCCGATGTCCAGCGTGTGCGAGCCTTATATTCGGCGGCGCGCGATGCGGCACATGGAAAAAGGCCGGATCGTCATCTTCGCCGCCGGCACCGGCAATCCTTATTTCACCACCGATACCGCGGCAGCCCTGCGCGCAGCCGAAATGGGCTGCGACGCCCTGTTCAAGGGAACCAGTGTCGACGGGGTCTATAATGCCGACCCGAAGAAGGTCGCCGATGCCAGCCGCTATGAAACGCTCGGTTTCAGCCGGGTGCTGGCGGATGATCTGAAGGTCATGGATGCGGCCGCGGTTGCTCTCTGCCGAGATAATAATATTCCGATCGTCGTCTTCAACATCCGCCAGCCCGGGAACCTTGCCGAGGTACTTCGCGGACAGGGGGTCGCGACGATGGTTCATAACAAGGAGTGACACATGCCCACCTATGACAAGGCCGATCTCCAGCGCCGGATGCATGGCGCCGTCGAGGCGCTGAAGCACGATCTGGCGGGGCTTCGGACCGGACGCGCGTCGACTGCTCTGCTCGACCCGATCCAGGTGGAGGTTTACGGCGCTAACATGCCGCTCAACCAGCTCGCCACCGTGTCGGTCCCGGAGCCGCGGCTGATTTCCGTTCAGGTGTGGGATCGCTCGAATGTGCAGCCCGTCGAAAAAGCCATCCGCAGCGCCGGTCTGGGTATCAATCCGATCACCGATGGCCAGATGATCCGCCTGCCGATTCCCGACCTGACCGAGGAGCGGCGCAAGGAGCTTGCCAAGCTGGCCAGTCAATATGCCGAGAAGGCGCGGGTCGCGGCGCGCAACGTCCGGCGCGACGGCATGGACGCGCTCAAAGCCGACGAGAAAAAGCATGAGATCAGCGAGGATGAGCGGAAGCGATCCGAGACCGAGGTGCAGAAGTTGACCGACGAGACGATCAAGGAGATCGACGCGGCGGCCGAGGGCAAGGAAAAGGAAATCCTCGGGAAGTGAACGCTTCTCCTGATCCGTTCGTGTCGAGCGAAGTCGAGACACGTCCCTCGACTTCGCTCGGGACGAACGGACATGCCATTCCCCGCCACGTCGCCATCATCATGGACGGCAATGGCCGGTGGGCCGAGCAGCGCAACCTGCCGCGGATCGCTGGTCACCGAGCTGGTGCCGAGGCGCTTCGCAAGACGCTTCGCGCCGCCGGAAAAGCTGGCGTGCAGGTGCTGACGATCTATGCTTTCTCCTCCGAGAATTGGCGGCGCCCGGCGGACGAGGTCTCCGACCTTACCGCGTTGATGCGCTTTTACCTCGAGCGGGAACTCGCAACCTTCGAGCGGGAGGGGGTACGGCTCCGCTTGATCGGTGATCCGTCCGCGTTCGGGCCTGAACTTGCTCGAAAATTGAGCAGCGCGGTCGAACGCACCGCGGGTAATGACCGTATCACCGTCGTCGTTGCCTTGAATTACGGTTCCCGCGCTGAAATCGCCGCCGCCGCCCGATCGCTGGCCAGCAAGGCGTGCAAGGGCGAGCTCACGCCCGAGCAAATCGACGAGACCATGGTCGGTGAGGCGCTCCAGACCGGCGATCTGCCCGACCTCGACCTGTTGATCCGCACCTCGGGCGAAGTTCGCCTGTCCAACTTTCTGCTGTGGCAGGCGGCTTATGCCGAGCTGCTGTTCGTGGATACGTTGTGGCCGGATTTCGGCGAGGATGAGTTGAACAGCGCGCTCGCGCAGTTCGCCAGCCGCGAGCGGCGGTTTGGGGGACGATGAGGGAATTGCTCATCAGGACCGCCGCGGGCGCGGCGATGATTATCGTCGCCCTGGCTGCGGCAATCCTGGGGGGCTATGTGTTCGCGGTGCTCGTCGCGTTGGTTGCGACCGCGATGTATTATGAATGGAGCAAGCTCGTCCATGGCTGGCCGCAGGGCTGGAAGCTGAGTGGCTTCATCTATGCCTTGCTGCCCGCATTGGCCTTGTTGTGGGTCCGGGAACGGCCGTTTGACGGACTGGCCCTGCTGATCTGGATCTTCATCGTGACTTGGTCGACCGACATTTTCGCCTATATCAGCGGCCGGGCGATCGGCGGGCCGAAACTCGCCCCTGCCATCAGTCCGTCCAAAACGATCGCCGGGCTGGTGGGCGGCGTAGCCGGGGCGTCAGTCATCGGCGGTTTGTGGGTCCAGTCTCAAGCGCTTCCTTCGGGGTTGCTCTTCCTGGCGCCGCTGTTTGCGGCAGCGGCTCAGGCGGGCGACCTGTTCGAGAGCTGGATGAAGCGGCGTGCCGGGGTCAAGGACTCGGGTGGGTTGCTGCCGGGTCATGGGGGGGTGTTCGACCGCATCGACGGCCTGGTGCCGGTCGCAATCCTGACCGCGCTGACCACCGCTTCGGGCCAGCTATGAAACGCAGGGTAACGATCCTCGGAGCTACCGGATCGGTTGGCAAATCGACGCTCGACCTGGTTGAAGCTCATCCTGACCGGTTCGAGGTCGCCGTCCTCGCTGCTGGTTCGAACGTGGAGGGACTTGCCCGCGCCGCGCTTCGAACGCGTGCGTCAAAGGCGGTCATCGGTGATGCTGCGTTGGTCCCTCAGCTTCGTGAGCGACTTGCCGGGAGTGAGATTGCGGTCGATGGTGGCGCCGAGGCGCTTGAAGAGGCAGCCGCCGACTCAGCGGACTGGGTGATGGCCGCGATTGTCGGCTCTGCCGGCCTGCGCCCGGTCATGGCCGCGATCCGCGCTGGCCGGACCGTAGCCCTCGCGAACAAGGAGGCGCTGGTGACCGCCGGTCATTTGATGACCTCCGAAGCGCGTCATTCCGGCGCGACGATCCTCCCGGTTGATTCAGAACACAACGCGATTTTTCAGTGTCTTGCGGGACAGGACTGCGATCGGGTCTCACGACTGATCCTGACTGCCAGCGGCGGGCCGTTCCGAGAGGCTTCGAGCGAAGCGATGCGCGCCGCAACTCCTGAGCAAGCCGTTGCGCACCCGAACTGGTCGATGGGAGCGAAGATTTCCGTCGATTCTGCGACGATGATGAACAAGGGACTTGAGCTCATCGAAGCCCATTATCTGTTTGCCCTGCCGTCGAACCGGATCGACATTCTCGTCCACCCGCAGTCCGTGGTTCACTCTTTGGTCGAATTTGCCGACGGATCCGTGCTGGCGCAGCTCGGATCTCCCGACATGCGGATTCCGATCGCCCATGCCCTTGCCTGGCCCGAACGCATGACGACGCCTGCGGAGCGCCTCGATCTTGCTGCTGTCGCTCGGCTTGATTTCCTCGCTCCTGATCCCGAGCGGTTCCCTGCGCTACGCCTCGCTCGCGAAGCGCTTGAGAGCGGGCCAGTGGCCGCAATCCTGCTCAACGCCGCGAACGAGTTCGCCGTTGCAGCGTTCCTCGAACGCAAGATCGGATTCCTTGAAATCGCCGCGCTTGTGGCAGAGGTGATGGAGCGTGTCAGCGCTTCCGTGCCTCAGTCCGTCCCGGACGTCGTCGAAATCGACCGGCTTGGCCGTGAAAGCGCCGCAATGCTGCTGACGGAAATGGCGAGCTGATGCTTGCTCAACCCCCGCTCTGGTTCATTCTCCTCGCATTTGTGCTGGCGATCGGACCGCTGGTCTTCGTCCATGAGCTTGGTCACTACCTCGTGGCGCGCTGGCTGGGCGTCGGCGCCGAAACCTTCTCGATCGGATTCGGGCGGGAGATTGCGGGCTGGACTGACCGTCATGGGACGCGGTGGAAGGTTGGTTGGCTTCCGCTAGGCGGCTATGTGAAATTTGTCGGCGACGCTGACGTGGCAAGCCGGCCGGGCGAACAGGAGAACCAGGCACCGCCGAACAGCTTCCACTCGAAGCCGGTGTGGAGACGGTTCCTGATCGTGCTTGCCGGCCCGGCGGCCAATTTCCTTCTGGCAATCCTGATCTTCGCCGGATTTTTCGCCGCCTTCGGAGCTCCTCAGACATCGAGCGAGGTCGCGATCGTTCAACCGGGAAGCGCGGCCGAGCGGGCAGGAATTCGGCCTGGCGACCGCGTGGTTGAGATCGGCGGGGAGAGCATCGAGCGGTTTGAGGACATCCGCCGCATCGTATCGATGATCCCGGGCGAGCAAGTCACGATCGTAATCGAGCGCGAGGGTCGACTCTTCAATCGCCAGGCAGCGATCGAGAGCCGGATCGAGCGTGATGACTTCGGCCAGACCTTCCGTGTCGGGATGCTTGGCATCGGCCAGACCCGGCTTGAGCTGAAGCGGCCTTCGGCGGCTCAGCTGTTGCCGGAGGCGACACGCTATACGTTCGACCTCACCCGTTCGATGGTGAAGGGGCTGTGGCAGATCATCAGCGGGCGCCGCTCGGTTGAAGAACTGGGCGGCCCGATGAAAATGGCGCAAATTGCCGGTCAGCAGGCGAGCCTCGGCCTGTTCGAGTTCATTCAACTACTCGCCTTGTTCTCGGTTAATTTGGGATTCATCAACCTCTTGCCAGTTCCCATGCTCGATGGCGGTCATCTGGCGTTCTACGCGGTTGAGGCGGTCCGGCGACGGCCACTCAGTCCCACGGTTCAGGAATGGGCATTCCGGGGAGGGCTTGCCGCCCTTCTTACGCTGCTTTTGTTCACGACTCTCAACGATCTGGTCTCAATCGGTCTGTGGGACCGGCTTGAACGCTTGATTGGGTAACCGGGTTGGGGCAGGGCAGTGACCGCAACAATCGCACGGCCACAAGGCCGGCAAATCCAATCTATTCAGGGTGGTCTCGCGTGAATTCAGTTTTGCAAAAGCAGCGTCTGGTAGGGCGCGCCGGAACCGCGCTTCTCGTCGGAACTATCCTCAGCGGACTGCCGGGGGCGGCGTTGGCCCAGGCTGTATCGACCCAGGAACAGTCCGCAGCTCCAGCTGCTGCAGCGCCAGCAAGTCCGGCGGCTGACCAGCCGGCACCGGCACCAACCCAGGTGATCCGCTCGGTTGCGGTCAGCGGCGCCGTCCGGATCGAGCCGGAAACGGTGCGGGCCTACGCCAATCTGGCACCCGGCCAGACCTACAATGCCGAGAAGCTCGATGCCGCTCTCAAGGACCTCTACGCGACCGAATTGTTCGCCGACGTGGTCATCAGCGGCGCGGACACCGGCAATCTGGTGATCACGGTCCGCGAAAACCCGGTGATCAACCGGATCGTGCTGGAGGGTAACAAGAAGATCAAGGACGACAAGATCCTGCCCGAGATCAAACTTGCGCCGCGGCAGATCTTCACCCGGTCCAAGGTGCGAACCGACGTCGACCGCATCATTGAGCTGTACAAGCGGCAGGGCCGTTTCGGAGCGACGGTCGAACCGAAGATCGTCACTCTCGATCAGAACCGTGTCGACCTCGTTTTCGAGATCACGGAAGGGGATCAGTCTCAGGTCCGGGCGATCAACTTTCTCGGCAATGATGAATTCGATGACGGTCGCCTGCGCAAGGAACTGTTCACTCGCGAGGCTGGCGGACTCCTCGGATTCCTGAAATCGAACGACACCTATGATCCTGATCGGCTCGCCGCTGATCAGCAGAAGCTCCGCGCCTTTTACCTCACCCAGGGCTATGCCGACTTCCGGGTCGTCTCCGCCCTCGCGGAGCTAACTCCGGATCGCCGCGATTTCGTCATCACCTACGTCGTTGAGGAAGGCGATCGCTACAAGCTCGGCGAAGTCGAAGCCGAGAGCGAGCTTCGCGATTTTACCCCCGACCAGGTGAAGAAGATCGCGAACCTGCAGCCGGGCGCTTGGTTCAATGCCAAGGCGATCGAAGACGCGGTGACCAACCTGAGCGAAGTTGCCGGCCGGCTTGGCTATGCCTTCGCCGACATCAACCCGGCCTATAACCGTGACGCTGAAAAGAA
>CAMLKX010000011.1 GCA_946480515.1 uncultured Sphingomonadaceae bacterium
ACCGGACGCCGCCCGCGACCTTGCCGACTTCGTCCATCTGCTCTGCAGCCTTCACGGCAGCCACCCCGGATTCCTCGGACTCGCATTCCGGACCTGCGCCGATGATCCCATGCGCAAATGGTTGAGCGATGCTGCCTTGGCTTTCGAACGCGAGCGGATCTACCTCGTCCGCCTGTCCGCTGCCGCCGGCCCCATTCCGAGCACCCCCGGTGCGGCGGAAAGCGAATCGGCCCTCAACGCCCAGCGCAATGCGCTCGACACGTTGGCGCGCAGTGAACGTCGCGGGTGCGCGATGGGCGCCTCGGCGATCTTCGTCGATGAATGGCGATCACTGCGACCCCTGCTCGACAAAGCCGCACTCCGAATCGGCCTTGACCAACCGCAAACTACCCTTCCCGACCAGCCAGCGATCTTTGAGGCGCTAGAAATGGCGAGCGACACGCCCGCAAGCTCACGCGCCGTCGGCTTCGGTGCCGAGCAGCTGCTGCTCCAGCACCGCTCGCTGTTCGACCTGCTCGAGGCCCGCGCGAGCGCCCGCCGCGACATGTAAGCGACGGCCCGAATCAGCTGTACAGCTGGAACGCCGTCATCCCTTCCCGCCATTCGCGCTCGTCGGCCTGGCTGACGCGGTCGAGATCGCCCGGCGCCGCATCCGCATTATCAACCCATTCCCGTAATCCGGGACCGCCGTTGATGACGTCGATTGCCAGCTTGTCGAATTCATACTCATAGGGAAAATCGCGCCACAGCGGATAATCGGGATAGAGCCCGCGGATCGCCTTGAACGCCAGCGCCTGCAGCCGCCACGGCTGAAAGCGGGAATGATCGTAGAAATTGCCTTCGGCGTGGATGTGAACCCCGTGGCACAGCTGATGCGCATGCTTGTGGAAGGTCGGCTCGAACCACACCTCCCGAAGCGCACAGCCCTCCAGCCATTGCGGAGCCAGCCGTTCCATCTCCGCGAGCAGCGCGCGCGCATCGATGTCAGGTGCTCCAAACAGCTCCAGCGGCCGGGTAGTCCCCCGGCCTTCGCTTAGAGTCGTCCCTTCGAGCATGACCGTACCGGCGTAGGCGCGAGCCATGTTGAGATTCGCCGCATTCGGACTTGGGTTGATCCAGATGCGGTCTTCCGGCCAGCCAAACCCGGGCTCTTGGTCAGGGGTCCACCCGTCCATCGGGACGACACGATAATCCAGGTCGAGGTCAAACTGGTCGACGAACCAATGTCCAAGCTCGCCAAGGGTGAGGCCATGCCGCATGACCATCGGCCCGGCGCCGACGAAGCTCTCCCAGCCCTGCTGCAGCGTCAGCCCCTCCACTGGCCGGCCGGCGGGGTTGGGACGATCCAGCACCCACACCGATTTCCCGTGCTTGGCGGCGGCCTCCATCACGTAGAGCAGCGTGGTGACGAAGGTGTAGATGCGGCAACCAAGGTCCTGGAGATCCACCAGCAGGACATCGAACCTGTCCATCATGTCGGCGGTGGGCCGGCGCACCTCGCCATAGAGGCTGAACACTGGGATGCCGAGCCGCGGATCCAGCTCGTCCGCAGTCTCCATCATATTGTCTTGCTTGTCGCCCTTCAGACCATGCTGAGGGCCGAATGCAGCAGTGAGCTTCAATTCCGCACAAGCCGTCAGCGCATCCAGACTGTGGGTCAGGTTCCTGGTGACGCTCGCAGGATGCGCCAGCAACGCAATGCGGCGGCCCTCCAACGGTCTGCGCAACTCAGCGTCGGCGAGCAGCCGGTCGATTCCAAACAGGGTCATGCCCGCTGTCTAGGCAAGCCGTGCAGCGAAGCAATCGCGATGATGGAAATCCGGCGCGTCACCCGGCGGATGAGCAATCGCCCAGTAGGATTTCCTGCCGTCAGCCTCCTCAAGCACGGCGGAAAGGCCAAGTTCCCATTGTTCGGCGGCATCCGTCGCGATCGTCGCGCCAAGCGTCCACCAGGTGAGATTGTCCTCCGTCCGAATGTAAGGTTCGGCGTTGATCGTGGCCTCCGCCATCCCTTCGCGATAGCCAGTGAAGTCCACAGTTCGTCGGCGCGGCCGGGCGTGTCCGACGCGGGAATCACGAAATGATGTGCGGGAGCACCGACGCCGAACCAGATATTTGTCGTAGCCGTCGCACCGACGGACGCGATGTGATCGACGTTCGCCCACAGTTTGAGCTCGGGGTCGGACGGCAGGGTACTCGGATGCGGGATGAGGTTGATCTGCATGTCCCGGTCCTCCAACCAGAGCCGATCGCACTCTACCCAAATTTCTGCTCTGTGCTAACCGCTCCGCATGAGCGGTTTTAAGTCCCCCCTCCTGAGATTGCTTAATGAGCGCGGCTACGTCCATCAGATGACGGACGCCGAAGCGCTCGACGCGCTCGCCACGAAGCAGATTATCCCGGGCTACATCGGCTTCGATCCGACCGCACCCAGCCTTCATGTCGGCAGCCTGGTCCAGATCATGATGCTGCGGCGGCTCCAGCAGGCCGGCCACAAGCCGATCGTCCTGATGGGCGGAGGGACCGGCAAGATCGGCGACCCGAGCTTCAAGGACGAAGCGCGCAAGCTGATGAGCGAGGAGACGATCCGCGCCAATATCGCGTCGATCAGGACGGTGTTCGAGCAGTTCCTGACCTTTGGCGACGGGCCCACCGATGCGGTGATGGTCGACAATGCCGACTGGCTCGACCGGCTGGAATATGTGCCTTTCCTCCGTGAAGTCGGGCGGCACTTCACGATTAATCGCATGCTGACCTTCGACAGCGTCAAGCTCCGGCTCGACCGCGAGCAGCCGCTGACCTTCCTCGAATTCAATTACATGATCCTGCAGGCCTACGACTTCCTGGAGCTGTCGCGGCGGTCTGGCTGCCTGTTGCAGATGGGCGGGTCCGATCAGTGGGGCAATATCGTCAACGGGATCGAGCTGGCGCGTCGGATGGACGGGGCGCAGTTGTTCGGCGTCACGACACCGCTGATCACCACGGCCGACGGCGGCAAGATGGGCAAGACTGCTCAAGGCGCCGTATGGCTCAATGCCGACCAGCTCAGTCCCTATGACTATTGGCAGTTCTGGCGGAACACGCAGGATGCCGATGTCGGGCGCTTCCTGCGGCTATTCACCGACCTGCCGCTTGATGAGATCGCGCGCCTTGAAGCGCTCAAGGATTCGGCGGTGAATGACGCCAAGGTTGTCCTCGCGACTGCGGCGACCGCCATGCTGCACGGAGAAGCGGCGGCGCTCGAGGCAGAAGAGACCGCCAAGGCCACCTTCCAGATGGGTGCGGCAGGCGACGCCCTTCCCAGCATTTCCGTTGCAGGCGAGGGAATCTTAATTGTCCACGCCTGCACGCAACTTGGCTTCACTGCGTCAAACGGAGAGGCGAAGCGCAAGATCGCAGAAGGCGCGGTCAAGCTTGATGATGCCGTAGTCAGCGATCCAGCCATGATCGTCCTTGTTCCCCCGAACACGAGTCTCAAGCTCAGCGTCGGGAAGAAGAAGCACGGCTTGCTGCTCGGCTAGCCGCTACGCAGCAGACCAATCGCCTGATCGCGCTCGAACAGGTACAGCGCCAGCCGCGCAGCCTGCCCGCGTGCGCCTTCCAGCCCGCCGTCACGCTCCAGCAGCAGTTGCGCATCACGCTGAGCGACCGGCGCCAACTCACTGACATCCTCCGCCGTGGCCACTCGAAATTGCGCTTCGCCGGACTGGCGCGTGCCAAGAATTTCCCCCGGCCCGCGCAGCTTCAGATCTTCTTCGGCGATGCGGAAGCCATCATTGGTCTCCCGCATTAGGGCCAACTTGGCGCGTCCGGTCTCGCTCAGGGGCTGGCCCCGCAGCAGAATGCAGCTGCTCTTGCCGGAACCTCGACCGACCCGGCCGCGAAGCTGGTGGAGCTGAGCGAGTCCAAAGCGCTCCGCTCCTTCGATGATCATCAAGGTGGCGTCGGGTACATCGACCCCGACCTCGATGACCGTGGTCGCGACCAGAACAGACAGCCTGCCGCTGGCGAATGACGTCATGACTGCATCCTTGTCGGGGCCGGCCATTCGTCCGTGCACCAGTCCGACCCTGTCCGAACCCAGGCGCAGCCGGAGGAGTTCTGCCCGCTGCTCGGCGGCGGCGGCATCAGCCCGCTCGCTTTCTTCAACTAGCGGACAGACCCAGTATGCACGCGCACCGGCAGCGATATGCCGCTCCAGCCCATCGACCACCTCGGCCAAGCGCTCGTCGCTGATCACCCTGGTATCGACCGGGGTACGTCCAGGAGGCATCTCGTCGATCCGGCTGACATCCATCTCGCCATATTGGGTCAAGGTCAGTGTGCGCGGAATCGGCGTCGCGGTCATCGCCAGCAGATGGGGCGGGCGCTCCGCTTTCGACGTCAACAGCAGCCGCTGCGACACGCCGAAGCGATGCTGCTCATCGATCACGACCAGGCCTAGCCGGCGGTAAGCGACCTTTTCCTGGAAGATGGCGTGGGTGCCGACCAATATGTCGACTGAGCCGTCCGCCAGCCCCATCAGCACGGACTCGCGAGCACGTCCTTTTTCCCGCCCGGTCAGGATCCCGACCCGCACTCCGATTGAGTCGCAATAGGAAAGAAGTGTTGCATGATGCTGGCGAGCAAGGATTTCTGTTGGCGCGAGCATCGCGCCCTGAGCGCCAGATTCGACGGCGGCGAGCAGTGCCAGCAACGCCACCAAAGTCTTCCCCGATCCGACATCTCCCTGGAGCAGCCGAAGCATGGGCAACTCCTGCGACATGTCACCGATGATCTCTTCGACGACCCGCCTCTGAGCGCCAGTCAGCGCATAGGGCAGCCGCAGCTGTCCGGTCCGGGACCCATCCCCCGGCAGTGGAGAGGTCCGGCGCCGCCGAGCGCTATTCCGAAGCAGCAGCAGGGCAAACTGGTTTGCGAAAATTTCGTCATAGGCCAACCGCTTGCGGGCACTCGTTGCGTTCGGATCAGAATGGTATTGCAATAATGCCGGGCGCCACTCGGGCCAGCCCTCACGCGCCATCACAGTGGCATCGATCCATTCGGGCAAGTCGGGAAGACGCTCAAGTGCGGCGATCGCGAAATCCCGCATGCGCCGGTTAGTGAGCCCTTCGGTTAGCCCATAAACCGGCTCCGCCAGCGGGATCTCACCGGCCTTGGATGGTTCGAGCACCTCCGGGTGAACGATCTGCCACTCCTCTCCGTAAGCATCCAGCCGCCCGGAGACGATCCGCTCCTCCCCGGTCGGCAGCTGCTTCTTCGCCCATCCCGGATTGTTGAAGAACACCAGCGTGATCGTATTGCCCGCTCCGTCCGTGGCGAAGATGCGCAGCGGCCCCCGTCCGCCGGCCTGGCGCAGGTTGAACGGCGTGACCTGAAGGATGACATTGCGGCCGAGCAGCGCACTGCTGGCGTAAGGCGCGCGGACGCGGTCGATGGTCCCGGTCGGAAGATGGTAGGCCAGATCGATCGCGCGCGTGAGGTCCAGCCGCTTGAGCGTCTTGGCCATCGCTGGGCCGATGCCAGGCAACGCCTCCACTTCGGTGAACAGCGGGTTGAGAACGGCAGGGCGCATGGCGGATGTGTAGCGACGATTCCGTGCAGCGCCAGCACTTGCCCTTCCAAGGCGCCTTGCCACTCTCTAATGGGCGGCGATGACCGGCGACCCCGAGATTCGCCGCCTGCGCTGGCGGGCCACCCATCGCGGCACCCGCGAAGCGGACATGATGATCGGCGCGTTCTTCGAAGCTCACCACCAGCAGTGGGGTTCGCAGGAGCGCGACTGGTTCGATGCGCTGCTGCGTGAGCAGGACGTCGACATCATGGCCTGGGCGATTGGAACCCAGCCAGTGCCGCAGCGGTTCGATGGGCCGCTGATGAAGGATATGCAGAAGCTCGACTATCTTCCCGTCGCACGCTGACCAAACGGACCCTCGGTGAACGATCTCAATACTATTCTGACTGCGCAATCGGCGCTGACCCTGGCCAGCGTTCCGCCCGGCTTCGTGCCGTCGCTAGCAGCCGATCTCGCCCGTGCCGCTCATGCACGCGGAAAGGGCAGCCGGCTGGTAGTGGTCGTGCCCGATGATGCGGCTCTGCGGGCGCTGGCCGACACGGCCCCGGTATTCGCGCCGGAGATCGAGGTCATCACCCTCCCCGCCTGGGATTGCCTGCCTTACGACCGCAGCTCGCCGTCGCTGCGGATCATGGCTGATCGGCTGAGCGCACTCCGCAGGCTTCAGGCCAAAAGGGAGAAACCGCAGTTGCTGGTCGTCGCGGCCAATGCCGCCACGCAGCGGTTCCTTACCCCGTTCCGCATTCGCCAGCTCACCCGCCGCCTCGCTCCCGGAGAGCGGATCGACCGGGATGAGCTGGTCGCTCTGCTTGGCCAGAATGGCTACGCGCGGACGGACGCGGTGCATGATTCCGGCGAATATGCGGTCCGGGGCTCGCTTCTGGATCTCTATCCTGCTGGCGAGGAGAGCGCGATCCGCCTCGATTTCTTCGGCGATGAAATCGAAACGATGCGGCGTTTCGACCCATCCGATCAGCGGACCACCGGTACTGCCGACGCCTTTACGCTCATGCCGGCATCCGAGGCGTTGCTCGACGGGGAATCGATCAAGCGCTTCCGCGCGCGATACCGGGAAAAATTTGGTGCCGCCGCGACCAATGACCCGCTCTACCAGGCAGTGTCTGACGGACGGCGCATGGCGGGGATGGAGCATTGGCTGCCTCTGTTCGAAGACCGAATGGCGACCTTGTTCGATCACCTTGATGAAAATGACGTCATCATTCGCGATCCCGGTTCAGACGGCGCGATCGCGTCGCGGCATGAGGCGATTGCGGACTATTACGCCAATCGCGAACGGAGCCTGTCCGCCGATCCGGGAAGCTATCGGCCACTTAATCCCGATCAGCTCTACCTGTCACAGGAGGAGTGGTCAGGCCTGGCGTCCGAACGGACGATCCACCAACTTTCGCCCTTCCCGGAGCCGGACAGCACGAAAGTGATCAACTTTGCGGTCGAGGCGCCCCGTGACTTCGCACCGGAGCGCGCCCAGAACGCCAATGTCTATGAAGCGGTTGTCGAACATGTCGGCAAGCTTCGGAAATCCGGGCGAAAAGTCATTCTGGCGAGCTACTCCGCCGGGGCTCGCGAACGGCTTGGTGGCTTGCTTGCCGACCACGGCCTGAAACAGATCCGCCAGGCCGACAGCTGGCAGCAGGCTCTCGGGACCAGTGGCGCGGCGGTTCAGATCGTCCTGCCGCTCGATCATGGCTTTACGACGCCCGAAGTCGCGGTGCTGACCGAACAGGATATGCTGGGGGATCGGCTGATACGCCGGCGCCGCCGGAAGAAAGGCGCGGATGCGTTCCTTGCCGAACTCTCGACTCTCTCGCCGGGTGACCTGGTTGTCCACGCCGATCATGGCATCGGCCGCTATGAAGGGCTGGAATCGGTGCAGGTCGGAAGCGCCCCGCACGACTGTGTCGCGCTCGAATATGCCGGCGGCTCACGCTTGTTTGTGCCGGTCGAAAACATCGATGTCCTGACCCGCTACGGCAACGAAAGCGAGGGAGTGACGCTCGATCGCCTCGGCGGCGAGGCGTGGCAGAAGCGCAAGGCGCGGATGAAGGAGCGCATTCGCGAAATCGCCGGAGAGTTGATCAAGACGGCCGCAGTCCGGGCGACTCGCGCAGGCCGAGTGGCAGAGCCCGACAGCTCCTATCCCGCGATGATCGACCGTTTTCCCTATGAAGAGACTGATGATCAGGATCGCGCGATCGAGGATGTGCTGGGCGACCTCGGCGCTGGCCGTCCGATGGACCGGCTGGTCTGCGGCGATGTCGGGTTTGGCAAGACCGAAGTCGCGCTGCGGGCCGCGTTCGTCGCGGCCATGTCCGGACAACAGGTCGCGTTGATCTGCCCAACCACCCTCCTCGCCCGGCAGCATTATGCGAATTTTACCGACCGGCTGAGGGGCTTCCCGATCGAGATCGGCCGCCTCTCCCGCCTGGTTCCCGCCGCGGAGGCGAAGAAGGTCAAGGAAGGGCTTGAGCGCGGCACCGTCGACATCGTCATCGGCACCCATGCGCTGCTCGCCAAGTCGGTGAAGTTCAAAACGCTCGGCCTCGTGATCGTGGACGAGGAGCAGCACTTCGGAGTGACTCACAAAGAGAGGCTGAAGACGCTTCGCAGCGACGTTCACGTGCTGACCCTGACCGCCACCCCAATTCCGCGAACCCTGCAGATGGCCATGTCCGGGCTCCGCGAACTGTCGGTGATCCAGACGCCGCCGGTCGACCGGCTCGCCGTGCGGACCTACGTCAGCCCGTGGGATCCGGTCGTCATCCGCGAAGCCTTGCTGCGCGAGCATTATCGCGGCGGCCAGAGCTTCTTCGTCGTCCCCCGAGTCGCCGATCTGCCTGAGATCGAGGAGTGGCTCCGCGAGGAAGTTCCGGAGGTCAAGGTCGTTACGGCGCACGGGCAGATGGCGCCGACCGAGGTCGAAGAGCGGATGAGCGCCTTTTACGACCGGAAATATGACGTGCTGCTGTCGACGACCATCGTCGAAAGCGGACTCGATATCCCGAGCGCAAACACGCTCATCATCCACCGCGCCGACCGGTTCGGACTTGCTCAGCTTTATCAGCTTCGGGGCCGAGTCGGACGCTCCAAGACCAGGGCCTATGCCTACCTGACAACGCCCGCGGACCGCCAGATTACCGAAGCGGCCCAGAAGCGGCTGCAGGTGCTAGCCAACCTGGACAGCCTCGGCGCCGGATTTCAGCTCGCCAGTCATGACCTAGACATTCGAGGGGCCGGCAATCTGCTGGGGGATGAGCAGTCCGGGCATATCAAGGAGGTTGGGTTCGAGCTTTATCAGGCGATGCTGGAAGACGCGATCTTGGAGCAGAAGGCCGGCGGCGAGCATCGGCGCGAAGAATTCGCGCCTCAGATCAGCGTCGAGGCCCCAATTCTCATCCCGGAACCGTATGTGCCGGACTTGGACCTCCGCATGGGCCTTTATCGCCGGCTTGGAGAGATCGAGGACCGCGAGGGCGTCGATCAATTTGCCGCGGAGCTGATTGACCGGTTCGGCCCCTTACCGGAGGAAACCGGCAATCTCCTGCAAGTGGTCGAGATCAAGATCAATTGCCGGCAGGCCTGCGTCGCGAAGATGGACGTCGGCGCGAAGGGCGCCGTCGTCACCTTTATCGACAGCGGCTTTCCGGACCTGCCGGGCCTGCTCGCCTATGTCGATCGGCTGAAAGGCACGGCCAAGCTTCGGCCGGACAGCAAGCTCGTCATCAGCCGCTCTTGGCCGACCGCGGAAGCCCGCCTGAACGGCGCGGTGCAGCTGTCACGCGGGCTTGCGCGAGTCACTGCGGCGGCGGTCAGCGCCAAAGCGGCGTGACGGCTTAGGCGAACGACGCGGCGACGAAGCGGGAGAGCGCCCGGTCGTCCAACGCGCCGGCACCCAGGAAGCCCTGATAAAGGTCGCAACCCCATTCCGCCAGGAGTGCCAATTGTGCAGTCGTTTCAACGCCTTCGACGACGACCTTGAGCTCAAGCTCCTTCGCCAGCCGGATCATCGCCCGTACGACAATCTGGTCGCGTTTCCCGCCGACCAGATCGGCGATGAGGCCTTGGTCGATCTTGAGCGTGTCGATCGGAAGTGAAGTCAGATAAGCCAGGCTGGAATAGCCGCTGCCGAAATCGTCAACGGCGATCCGGACTCCGGCCTTACGGAGTTTGCCGAGGCATTCCGCAGCTTTGGCTGGATCCGCCAGCAGGCTGGATTCCGTGATTTCCACTGTCAGGCGGTTCGGATCGATCCCTGAGGACTCGATTTCGGCCAGCAGCCACTCGCCGTAGCCGCTCCTGCAAATGTCTTCCGGGAGCAGGTTGATCGACAGGTTCAGTCCAGCGAGAGCGCCGCCCCACCTTCCTGCCTTGCGCAGTGCGCGCCGCTGGACTTGCCGGGACAGGCGCTCGGACAAATTGCTTGCGGCCGCTCGCTTGAACAAGTCAGTCGCGGAAGCCGCTCCCGACCAACGCGCCAGTGCTTCGGCGCCGACCACTTGCCCGGTCGCCAAGGCGATCTGAGGCTGGAAGCTGATCCCAATGCGATCATTGTCGATCGCATTCGCCAGGGGCTCGTCGAGGCGCGGAATTGGCGGCGAAGCCAGCAAATCAGAAGCACGCTTGCGTTTCGTACCGTCGAGGAGCGTCGTCATCCCGGTGGCTTACGCCCGCTATGTTCGTACTGCCACGGGCTGGTTCGTCCATGATCCACTTCAGGACAGTGGCGCTGCGCGGCGAAAGCCTTATTCTGGCACTGATGGCAGAGCGAATTTCCCTAACTGGCGCTGGTGAAGCCGAAGACCTCGCGGCCCAGGGTATCGGGCTGGTTTCCTCAGGTACCGATCAAGCGAGCCAAGCAGAGACATTGCTGCGCGGATGTTATCGCTGGGCGAGCGCCGAAGAGGCATCGATTCTCGTCGCACTCGGCGGCGACGGCTATCTGCTCCAGATCCTGCACGAAATGATGAACGCCGGACGTGCAATCCCGGTGTTCGGAATGAACCTCGGTACGGTCGGTTTCCTCATGAACGACTGGCATTCCGAAGGATTGGGAGAGCGCGTCCGCAAGGCGAAGCACATCCGCGTGACGCCCCTGATGATGACCGTGACCTGCCTCAATGGAGAGACTCGCCGTCATTCCGCGATCAATGAGATTTCGCTGCTCAGGGAGACCCGCCAGACCGCGAAGATAGAAGTGTCGGTGAACGGCCGCGTGGCGATGCCCGAGCTTGTCGCGGATGGCGTGCTGGTTGCAACCCCTGCGGGGTCGACCGCCTACAACTTCTCCGCGCGCGGACCGATCCTGCCACTGGCCGCCCGGTTGCTGGCGCTGACCCCGATCAGCCCCTTCCGTCCGCGGCGCTGGTCAGGTGCAATCCTGCCGGATGACACCGTTGTGCGCTTCCGCATCCTGGAACCGGAAAAGCGGCGGGTCTCGGCCGTGGCCGATCAGATCGAGATTCGTGACGTGCACACGGTCACCGTCGCTCTCGATCGTTCAACCGAGCTGACCCTGTTGTTCGATCCGGAGCATGCTCTCGATGAGCGCATCGCGATGGAGCAGTTCGCCATTTAGCGTGGGTTAGCGCTCCGCGCTTGCATGCCAGCAAACGCCGTTGCTATAGGCGCGCCACCGGCCAGCCAGCCTGTTCCCCGATAGCTCAGCGGTAGAGCAATCGACTGTTAATCGATCGGTCGTAGGTTCGAATCCTACTCGGGGAGCCACTCCTTCCAAGCATTTGTGCGCGAGGGACGTCGACCTGTATCGACGCGTCGAGCGCTGCGGTTTACCTCCCTTGTTCGGCAACTGAACGGAGGGGATGAAATGGCCAACCGTTGGACCACGATCGTGCTTGGGACGGTACTGCTCAGCGCTCCGGCGCTTGCGCAGCCGCGGCCCGCAGCCGTGTCTGCCTTGACCGGGCAACGCATCGCACCGGTGCCCGATGCTGACGCGATCCCTCTCTATCCTGGAATGGGGGCGGGCAGCCTCATCGAGCGCTGGTCGCGGTTCCTCGATGGGCAGCGGGTGGTTCGCAACGTCACCCGGCCAACCCTGACTCCGATCCTCCCAGAACCCGCCAAGGCAACCGGCGCCGCAGTCGTCATCATCCCCGGCGGAGGGTTCCAATTCGTCGCGATGGACAATGAGGGCTGGCCGGTTGGCCGATGGCTCGCCGAGCGCGGGATCGCGGCGTTCGTTTTGAAATACCGGACGAACGAGACTCCGGACGATGAGCGGGCATGGGCGGCGCAGATGGTCGCCATGTTTTCGCGCGCTGGCCGGGACGATGGAAGCGGCCCGGCAATTCGCGAGCCGCGCGCGACCGAGGACGCACTCGCCGCGATGCGCATGGTTCGCGCAAGGGCATCCGAATGGAGGGTTGATCCGGCGCGGGTTGGCGTTCTCGGCTTCTCGGCTGGAGCGATGACGGCATTGAACCTGGCAAATGCGGCGGATGAAACAACCCGCCCCGCGTTCCTTGGGTACGTCTATGGTCCGATGAAAGCGACCAACGTTCCCCCGCAAGCGCCACCGATGTTTGCCGCACTGGCGATTGATGACCCTTTGTTCGGGCGGCAGGGCTTTGGGATCGTCGAGTCATGGCGCCAGGCGCGCCGTCCGGTCGAGCTTCACGTCTATCAGAAGGGCGGTCATGGCTATGGCGGAAAGGGCAAGCCCAACACGACCACCACGGCAATGATGGATCAGTTCGCGCTGTGGCTGGCCAGCAATGGCTGGCTTGGGAAGGCTCGCTAGAACCCATCCGCGCGTTGATACATCCGAAATGGAGTAGAGGCTCACACCCCCGCAAGTCCTCTCCGCTATCCGGAAGCATCATTGAGGGGCACGGCGATGCAGAAGATTGGGGTTCAGGAACGGGTGAGTGACGCGCGGGAAGCGCCGCGCAGCAACATGTTCCTTGCTGCCATGCTTCATTGGCGCGCCGAGCGGTCGCCGGTGAAGGTCAGAAACATGTCGCATCATGGTGCGATGATCGAAGGCGGGCTCATCCCCCCGTGCGGCTCTGAGGTGTCACTGGTTCGCGGGAGTCTTGTGCTCACTGCACGTGTGATCTGGATCGCTCCGAACCGCTGCGGTCTGCAATCGCGGTCGACGATCGATGTTGGTGAGTGGATGAATCCACCCGGCAATTGTGCGCAACAGCGGGTGGACGAGATTGTCCACATCGCCAAAGCAGGCGCAGTTCCCATTCCGGTCAGCCGTTTTGCTCCCGGTCGGCTGGTCGATCATCCAAGGCCTAGCCTGAGCACGCAAATCATCGGCGACCTAAGTGTCGTCGCTCACCTGATCGATGACCTGGGGGAGGATCTGGTCAGCGAGCCTTCAACACTGGCGATGCACGCAACCAAGCTTCAAAACCTGGACCTCGCCACGCAAATGCTTGCTGCTCTGTGCGAGGAGCTGAGTGCCGCAGGGGGTCCTGAGGATCGTCAGCTGGCGAGGCTCGAGGAGATCCGGAAAAGCTGCGCAGAGGCGTTGCGGCCTCCGCGAATCACCGCATAGTCGGTCATCAGCTAGCGGGTCAGGCGACCTGACCGTGACAATGCTTGTACTTCAGGCCTGAGCCGCAGGGGCATGGCGAGTTTCGGTTCGACGGCGGGGTGATCGTGTCTCCGGCCGCCGCTGCGCGCGCCGCCGCAACTGCCCCGGGCGGCGCCATCACCGTCGTGCCCTGATCCCAGTCAGCCGTATTGTCGTCCCCGGAGAGCGGATCGATATGCGAAGTCACGAACGAGGGGAGCGGCGGTAGTTCCGGCTCGGCAAATTGAATTTGCGCGTGTGAAAGGATGCGGGTCACATCCTCGCGAATCGAGACCAACAGACGCTCGAACAGCAGGAACGCTTCCTGCTTATATTCATCGATCGGCTTCTTTTGCGCGTAGGATCGGAGGTGGATCACTGCTCTCAATGCGTCGAGCGTCGCCAGATGCTCTTTCCAGAAATGATCGAGCGTCTGAAGCAGGATATTCTTTTCGATGTCGATCCAGCGCTCGGGATCAACGCCTTCGATCTTCTCCGCCATGGCGGTATCAGACAACGCCTGGATCCGTTCGATCAACAGGTCCTGCTCGACCGCCTCTTCCTGGAGCCATTCGTCGAACGGAGGCTGAAGACCGAGGATCGAGTCGATGCTCTCCTTCAACCCATCGACGTCCCACTGCTCGGGATAAGTGCCCGGCGGGCAATGCGTGGCAACGAGGGACGCAACCGTTTCGGCCCGCATGTCGACCACGACATCGCTGACCGTTTCGGCATCCATGATGTCGGCACGCTGCTCGTAGATGACTTTGCGCTGGTCGTTCATCACGTCGTCATATTCGACGACCTGCTTGCGGATGTCGTAGTTGCGCGCTTCGACCTTCTTCTGCGCAGTCTCGATCGCCTTCGAGATCCATGGGCTGACGATCGCTTCGCCATCGGCCAGATTCTTGTTCATCAGCCGCGCAAACATCGTCTGCGGTCCGAAAATCCGCAGCAGATCGTCGTCGAGGCTGAGATAGAATCGGGACAGCCCCGGATCGCCCTGCCGCCCGGAACGGCCACGCAGCTGATTGTCGATCCGCCGGCTTTCATGGCGCTCGGTGCCGAGCACGAACAACCCACCCGCGTCGAGCACCCGCCGCTTCTCGTCCGCGATTTCGGCCTTGATCCGCTCTAGCCCCTCGGCCTTGTCTGCTTCGGGAACCTCTGCAAGCTCGTCCTCCATCCGGAACTCAAGATTGCCGCCGAGCTGGATGTCGGTGCCGCGCCCCGCCATGTTGGTCGCGATGGTCACGGCGCCAAGCCGGCCCGCCTGCGCCACGATGTGAGCCTCGCTCTCGTGAAAGCGGGCGTTCAGAACCGAGTGCTTGATGTTCTCACGCGTGAGATATTCGGACAGCAGCTCCGACTTCTCGATCGACACGGTCCCGACCAGCACCGGCTGCCCCTTGGCCTGGCGCGCCTTGATCTCGGTAGCGATGGCGGCGAACTTGTCGGTGATATTCTTGTAGAACTCGTCATCCTCGTCGCGGCGCTGCACGGCGACGTTGGTGGGGATCGACACCACGTTCATCTTGTAGATGTCAAAAAATTCGGGCGCTTCAGTCGCCGCGGTTCCAGTCATCCCGGAGAGCTTGGGATACATGCGGAAATAATTCTGGAAAGTGATCGAGGCGAGAGTCTGGTTCTCGGGCTCGATGGTCACCCCTTCCTTGGCCTCAACTGCCTGATGAAGGCCGTCGGACCAGCGACGCCCCTCCATCATGCGGCCGGTGAATTCGTCAATGATGACGACCTTCTCGTCCTTGACGATATAGTCGATGTCCCGCTTGAACATCGTGTTGGCTTTGAGCGCCTGGTTCAGGTGGTGAACGACCTGGGTGTTGGCGATGTCGTAGAGGTTGGCGCCTTCAATCAACCCTGCCGCCTCGAGCGCCCGCTCGGCCTTTTCGGTTCCATCCTCGGTCAGGACGACCGTCTTCTGCTTCTCGTCCTTCTCATAGTCGCTTTCGGTGAAGCCTTTCACGATCTGATCGGCTGCGATGTAGAGATCGGACTTGTCGTCGGTCGGACCGGAAATGATCAGCGGCGTCCGCGCTTCATCGATCAGGATGGAATCGACCTCGTCAACGATCGCGTAGTTGAATGGCCGATGGACCATCTGATCACGCGAATATTTCATATTGTCGCGCAGGTAATCGAAGCCGAGCTCGTTATTGGTCGCGTAGGTGATGTCGCAATTGTAGGCCGCGCGGCGCTGCATCTCCGGCAGGTTGGGGATGATTACCCCGACGGTAAGACCGAGGAAGCGGTAAATCTGCCCCATCCACTCGGCATCGCGGCGAGCGAGGTAGTCGTTGACAGTGACCACATGAACGCCCTTGCCGGGCAGCGCGTTGAGGTAGGTGGCGAGCGTCGCGACCAGGGTCTTGCCCTCGCCGGTACGCATCTCGGCGATTTCGCCGCGGTGGAGCGCGATCCCGCCGATCAGCTGCACGTCATAGTGACGCTGCCCAAGCGTCCGCTTGGCCGCTTCCCGGACGGTTGCGAACGCTTCCGGCAGCAAGTCATCGAGCTTGGCCCCACTTGCCAGCCGCTGCCGGAAAATCTCGGTCTGGTTCTTCAGTTCCTCGTCGGTGAGAGCCGAGATGGCCGGCTCGAAGCCGTTGATGGAGTCGACGATCTTGCCGAGACTCCGCACGTAGCGATCGTTGGCCGATCCGAAGATGCTCTTGGCCAGTGCGGCAAACATCGTAATCCCTTGTGAACCGGACGCCGGAAGGCGGCAACGGCGAGCGGCCTACGCAATCGGCCCCGAATGCGCTGCGCTGTAGGCAGCCGCCCTACCCTAGTCAATCGAGCCCTAGAGCTCCCCCTCCAGCCACTGCTGGATTTGGCCGCGCGGAGCTGCCCCCACTTTCTGGGCCACCGGCTGGCCGTCCTTGAACAACAGCATCGTCGGGATTCCGCGAACGCCATATTTGCCCGGAGTATCAGGATTTTCGTCGATATTGAGCTTGGCGATGGTCACCTTCTCGCCCAGCGCCGCCGAAATCTCTTCAAGAGCCGGAGCGATCATCCGGCAAGGCCCGCACCATTCGGCCCAGAAATCGACCAGCACTGGCGTGTTGGCGGAGAGAACGTCGTTCTCAAAGCTCTGGTCGGTCACTGTCTTGGTCGGCATTGGGGACTCGCTCCTTGCATTTGCTTCGGCAATATGGGGACTTGCCTTGGACTACTCAACTGGCACCCGGACCAGCTTGGGACCGGCGGTATAAAGCAGCAGCGCCTCGATCTCACGGCCAGGGAAAATCACCCCGAGAGCCTCGGCATAGGCACGCATCTGGACAGAGTGTTCCTTGGGGATCGCAGCCGCGTCCGCGGGGACCTTGCGCCCTGTCTTGAAGTCGATCACCCGGACTCGATCATTATTGACGAGCAGCCGGTCGACCGTGCCGACCACCACCCGACCGTCAGGAAGCGCGGCCGCGAGCGGGACTTCGGCGAGCGACCCATCTTCGAACAGGTCCGTGAATGCCGGGTCGCTGATGATTGCGCAGACTGAATCTACGAGTGCCGCACGATCGCTCTCGCCAGCCACGCCGTCGGTTTGCGCCAGCCATCGGAGACCGCAATCGCGACGGGATGCGGGTTCAACTGCCGGCAAGCGCTCGAACAGTCCGTGCAGCAGAATTCCCCGGCGCGCTGCTTCGACCTGGGCCGGAGCGGGTGGCGGCGCTGACTCGCGATCTTCAACCAACTGCGACGGGGCCAGCGGGCGCGACGGGCGCTCTTCGTCGGGAGCAAGCCGGTCGACCCACGGCGGCAAAACGATCGGCGGCGGCTTGGTACGAGCTTTCACCCGAACCGGGCTGCTCTCGCCGCCCTTCCCCTCATAAACGAGCGCAGACTCCCACACGGAATGAACGGTCCAACTCGCCCCAAGCGCGATCAGCGCGCTCTCGACCCTCTTGTGCCAGCAATTCTCCGGGAGGGATCGCACCGGCTTCACCCCGGCAATCACCAGCCGTTCGGATGCGCGGGTCAGACCGACATAGAGCAGCCGCCAATGCTCCTCGAGCTCGCGCCGGGCCAACTCCGCACAAAAGCTCGCATAAGGCTCCACCATCTCCTGCTTGCGCGGACGGACCAGGGGCAGGCTTCCGGTGTCGGCGGTCGGCAGGGACATGATCCCGTTGGGGCCGC
>CAMLKX010000012.1 GCA_946480515.1 uncultured Sphingomonadaceae bacterium
CCGACCAAGTCATCTCGATCGAGCGGCACGCGGAACTGGCGCGGATTGCCCGCCGCCGGATGGAGCGGCTCGGCTACGGCAACGTTCAAGTCATCGAAGGCGATGGCACCATCGGCTGTTCCGAGGAGGCCCCGTTCGACGCGATCGTTGCTGCTGCGAGCGGGAGTCACGTTCCCCCCGTCCTGCTCGACCAGCTGAGACCCGGTGGGCGGCTGGTGATGCCGATCGGCGAGCCCGGCAGCGTTCAGTCGCTGCTGAAGGTCACCAAGAATCCCGACGGGACATTTGAGCAAGAGGACCTTGGCGGGGTGCGGTTCGTCCCGTTGATCGGCGCGCACGGCTATGCGGACGAAGGCAGCCGCGCCCACTCGCGCACAGTCCCCGAGATGATCGCCGAAGTGGCGGAGCATCTGCCCGACATCGACGATCCGGCGTTCGGTCATTGCTTCGACCGTTTCGCTGATGCCCACGTGATCCTGCTTGGCGAGGCGAGTCACGGCACGTCCGAGTTCTATCGCGCCCGAGCGGCCATTACTCGCCGGCTGATCGAGCGCCATGGCTTTTCGATTGTGGCGCTGGAAGCGGACTGGCCGGATGCGGCAGCAATCGATCGGTACGTTCGGCACCGGGCCCACCGCGAGGGGGAGGAGCGCGCGTTCGAGCGCTTCCCGACCTGGCTGTGGCGCAATCGTGAATTCGATAGCTTCATCCGCTGGCTCAGATCGCACAATCAGTCCCTGCCGCGTGAGCGGCGAGCCGGTGTATTCGGGCTCGATCTGTATAATCTGCACGCCTCGATGAAAGCGGTGATCGATTATCTGGATGGTGTTGATCCGGAGGCGGCGAAAGAGGCGCGCGAGCGTTACTCCTGCCTCGCCCTGTTCAGCCGCAATCCGGAAGCCTATGGCCGGCTGGCGATGAGTCATGGCTATGCCTTTTGCGAGGATGGCGTCGTTGAGATGCTGGCCGATCTGCTGGCGAAGCGGCTCGACTATGCGGGTCAGGACGGTGAGGAGTGGCTCGACGCCGCCGCCAACGCCCGCCTGGTGAAGAATGCGGAGGCCTATTATCGGGCGATGTATCGCGGGGCCGAGCAAAGCTGGAATCAGCGCGACAGCCACATGTTCGAAACTCTGTACTCGCTGCTGGAGGCGCGCGGGCCGGGGGCAAAGGCGGTGGTTTGGGCGCACAACAGCCATATCGGCAATGCCGAGTTCACCGAGATGGGGATGGAGCGGGGCGAGCTGAACATCGGTCAGCTGGCAAAGCAAAGGTTTGGTGAGCAGGCCCGGCTGATCGGGTTCGGCACCCACAAGGGCACGGTAGCCGCCGCAGACGATTGGGATTCGCCGATGCAGGTGAAGACGGTCAGGCCTTCGCTGCCGGACAGCTATGAGCGGCTAAGCCATGACAGCGGCATCTCGCGCTTCCTGCTCGATCTGCGTGAAGGGCGGAACCGCACCGCGGCGGGCGCTCTGCTCGAGCCGCACCTCGAGCGGTTCATCGGCGTGATTTACCGGCCCGAAACTGAGCGGTGGAGCCATTACAGCCAGGCGATCCTCCCGCATCAGTTCGATGCCTGGGTTTGGTTCGATCAGACGACTGCCGTAACGCCGCTGCCGACTCAGATGCGGCCGGGCGAGGACGAGACCTGGCCGTTCGGACTCTAGGCTGATGCGATCAGCGCTCTCCGCGAACCTCGGACAGGGTCAGGGAGTGGGTGATGACATCCACATCGGTCTTGAGGTGCAGCAGGCGGATGCCGGAGCGGTCTCGGGCACGCTCCAGCGCCGGAGCGAAGTCTTGAGTCCGCTCGACCGGTTCGGCCGATGCTCCAAAGGACTGGGCGAAGGCGGCGAAGTCAGGATCGCTGAGGCTCGTTCCCGAAACTCGTCCTGGATAGTCGCGCTCCTGCTGCATTCGGATCGTGCCGAAGCTGCCGTTGTCGACCAGGATGACGATGAGGTTCGCGCCATAGAGCGCGGCCGTCGCGAGCTCCTGACCGGTCATCAGGAAATCACCATCGCCGCTTACGCACACCACCGTGCGGTCTCGGAAACGCAGTGCCGCCGCGATACTGGCGGGCAGCCCGTACCCCATTGCCCCGGCAGTTGGCGCAAGCTGGCTGGGGCAAGCGACATAGCGCCAATAGCGGTGCACCCATCCGGAGAAATTTCCCGCGCCGTTGCAGATGATGCTGTCAGTCGGGAGAACCTCGCGCATCGCCCGCACACATAAGCCGAGATCAAGCGTTACTCCGTCGCGAGCCGTGGGTTCGCTCCAGTCGAGCCATTGACGATGCGCTTCCTCTCCGGCGATGAAGCGAACCAAGTCCGGGTCGCTCCACTCATCCGCCATTTCCGCAAACTCACCCATGTCGGCACAGATCGGCAGGTCGGCGTGGAACACGCTGCACAGCTCGTGCGGATCGGGATGCACGTGGATCAAGGTCTGGCCGGGATGATCGAGAGTCACCAGCGTGTAGCCATCCGTGGTCGCTTCGCCGAGCCTGGCTCCAACGACGAGCAGCAGATCAGCGGCCTTGATCCGGTCCACAAGCTTAGGATTCGGGCCATGCCCAAGGTTGCCGGCATAGACCCCGCAATTGCTGGGGATCGCGTCCTGACGCCGGAAGGCGGTCGCGGTGGGGATGCCATACCGGAAAGCAAAGTTGGCGAAATGATGTGCGGCTCTCCGGCTCCAGTCCGCACCACCGACGATAGCGACTGGCGCGCAGGCCTCCTTCAGCAGTTCGAACATGGCTTGCAGCGCCCCGGGATCCGGCTCCTCGCAGAGAGGCGGGAGGGGAGGGCGATCGGTTGCTGCTGCCTGCTCGCGCAGCATGTCCTCGGGCAGGGCGAGCACCACTGGACCTGGTCGGCCCGCTGTGGCTGTCCGCCATGCCCGCGCGACAAATTCCGGGATCCGCTCGGCATGGTCGATGCGCGCGCACCATTTGGCAAGGGGCGCAAACATGGCCGGGATGTCGATCTCCTGAAATCCCTCCCGATTCCGCGTCCCGCGCTGAACATCGCCGACGAGCAGGATCATCGGGGTCGAGTCCTGCCGCGCGACATGAACTCCGATCGCGGCGTTGGCGGCGCCCGGACCGCGGGTCACGACCGCGATGCCCGGCCTGCCCGTCATCTTTCCGTCCGCTTCAGCCATGAAGGAAGCGCCGCCTTCATGACGACAGGTGACCAGTTCGATCTGCGGTGCGTCATGCAAGGCATCGAGGACGGGCAGGAAGCTCTCCCCCGGAACGGTGAAGATCCGGTCACACCCCTGGATGCGAAGCTGATCGACGAGGATACGGCCGCCGCTACGAAGTGGAGCAGGTTCGCGCATCAATGGACAACGCCATGAGAGTGGCCGAAGTTCAAGCGGCCGAAGACGGAATGGAGAGGGAGCAAGGCGATGAACCCCAAGTTCACGGTGATGATCCATGTTTCGCGCGAGGTCCCGGAGGTGTTCGAAGCGGTCGCCGATCCGGAGCAGCTGTCGCGCTATTTCACCACTGGGGGCGCCCGCGGCCGGCTCGAGTCAGGCAAGACGGTCTCCTGGGACTTCCATGACTTTCCCGGAGCCTTCCCGGTGGAGGTCGACGATGTGGTCCCGAATGAGCGGATCATGTTCCGCTGGGCAGCCAATGAGGGCGGCGAGGACGCGGGTTATCAGACCACAGTGACCATGCGCTTCAAGCCGATCGGCGATGGCCGAACGCGCGTCGAGATCGAGGAGCACGGCTGGCCGGATACGGACGCCGGGCTCGAGGCGAGCTACGGCAATTGCATGGGCTGGTCGCAAATGCTTGCGGCGCTCAAGGCGTGGGTCGAGTACGGCATCAACCTGCGCGAGGGCGCCTACAAATGACCGGCCGCTTCGGAACCAAGCGCGGCTTGACAGCAACGCCTGATGCATGCGGATGGGTCTAATGACGAAGGAAGAACTGATCGACCGCCTCCGCTCGGAAGAGGCGTGGATCGCCGGAAAGCGGACCTGCATCGACTTTGGAGATTCTGGCCAGATTGTACTAGACGGCGTTGCCGAGACCGTCACTGGCGAGGATTGCGACAGCCCGGATACGCGGATTCGCGTCGGCTGGAACGACTGGCAAGGCATCGCCCGCGGCGAAGTCGATCCGGTCAGCGCCTATATGACTGGGCGTTTGAGGATCGAGGGCGAGATGGGGACGGCGATGCAGCTTGCCGCCCGATTGTCGGCGCATCGGAAAAGCTGATTACGCCCGACCAGCGTTGCGCCATCTGAGGTGGCCTCTTATGTCCGCAGGCTGGCACTTTAGTTGAGGTATGATGACCCGGTCGGATGATCGCGAACGCACCGCGAAGGTCGAGCTCGCCCTCGAGGAAGAAATGTTGTTCCGCATCCTCGCCCGCCGGAACCGCCTGCTTGGCCATTGGGCGGCCGAGTTGATGGGCCTCACCCAGCCGGAAGCCGACGCCTATGCCAGCGAAGTAATCCGGGCGGACTTTGAGGATTCGGGCGACGAGGAGGTCATCCGAAAGCTGCTTGGCGATCTTACGGCAGCCGGAGCGGACGTCGATGAAGCCGCGATCCGCGAGGCACTGGAGCACAAGGCGGTGGATGCGCGCCGACAGATCATCGAAGCGAGCAACTGACATGCCGATGTCTGCCGAGGAAATCGAAACCCTGATCAAGTCGGCCATTCCCGACGCCGAAGTGACGATCCGCGACCTTGCCGGCGACGGCGATCATTATGCGGCGACCGTTGTTTCGCCAAGCTTCGCCGGATTGTCCCGAATCAAGCAACACCAGCGCGTCTATGCAGCGCTCGGCGGCCGTGTCGGCAACGAGTTGCATGCGCTGCAGCTGGTCACCAGCGCTCAAGGAGATTTGTAATGGATACGCAGCAGCGAATTGCCGAGCTGATCGGGACGAAGCCAATCGTGCTCTTCATGAAGGGGTCGGCCCTGTTCCCGCAATGCGGCTTCTCCAGCCGTGCCGTCGCCATTCTCGATCATCTTGGGGTCGAGTTCGAAGCGGTGGACGTGCTTCAGGACCCGGAGCTGCGCGATGGCGTGAAGCAGTACAGCCAATGGCCGACAATCCCGCAGCTCTACGTCGGCGGGGAATTCGTTGGCGGCTCGGACATCATGTACGAGATGTATGAAAGCGGCGAGCTGCAGCAGCTCATCGGGCAGTTGGCAACCAGCGATACCAGCACGCGTTGAGCGGCTCGCTATGAGCAGTAACGAAAAGGGACGGTGTTGCGGGACCAGACACCGCTTCACCGTCCCTTTTGTTTGGCGTGGAACCAAAGTGTGGACGCCATATAAGAAGCAAACGTCGTGCCAAGTTGAAAAAATCGCTGAAATTCGCCGCTCATTTGCGGCGCCGAAACCGATTTCGTCGGCCAGCTGTCAAAATATCCGACAGTTTTTCGAAGGTCGGCAGGGGCCCATGATCCGGGTGACCTGCTGATGACCAACTCTGTGGACATGGCTCATTCCGGTTCGAAGCTGATCTGCGATCTTACGCAAAGCTGGTCGGAAGTTGGGGGCGGGGTCGGTACTTACTTGCGGCACAAGCGCGAGCATATTCTGGCCGAAACACCCCACCGCCACCTGATGATCCTGCCTGGTCCGCATGATGAGACGATTGAAACGGAGCGGGCGGTCACAGTCCGGATTGCTTCACCGCGAGTTCCCGGAAGTCCGAACTATCGACTGATGCTGCGCAACCGGGCAGTCCGCGCCGTGCTGGAGCAGTTCCGGCCAGACCTGATCGAGTGTCAGGACGCCTATAATCTCCCGTGGGCGGCGGTTGCTCATCGCAAACGCTACCCGGACACTTTCCTCGTTGCCGGCTACTTCACCGATTTCCCAACGGTCTATGTCGAACGGCCGTTCGGTCGCTTCTTTGGCGCAATGGTGGGCTCTTCCTGTGCACGCCTCTGCTACCGCTACTGCGGTCATCTCTACCGCCAATTCGATGTGGTGTTCGGGCTCAGCGAGAATGGTGGAGTAGCTAAGCTCCGCTCACTCGGCGTTGAGGATGTTGCCGTCCTCCCGTTAGGCGTCGAGCTTGCCGACTTTCATCCGGA
This sequence comes from uncultured Sphingomonadaceae bacterium, assembly GCA_946480515.1. The sequence continues at coordinate 6,086 of CAMLKX010000012.1, forward strand.
GCGCCGGGATGAGGAGCTGCGCCGCAGCATCGGCGCCACCCCCGATCAACCGGTGCTCATCTACGCGGGCCGGATCGACAAGGAGAAGCGTCCTGGGGTGGTGGTCGAGGCTTTCTCGCGGCTTCCGGCCGAACTCGGCGCGGTGCTGGTGCTCCTGGGCGACGGTCCGCTACGCGAACAGATTGCGGGGATCCACCCCAGGATCATGACGCCTGGCTTTGTTCGCGACCGAGCCGAGCTGGCGCGATGGCTGGCCAGCGCCGACATCTATGTTTCCGCAATGGCCGATGAGACGTTCGGCGTGTCGGTGATAGAAGCCCAAGCCTCCGGCCTTCCGGTCGTCGGGGTCAGTGCAGGGGCGATGCTCGACCGCGTCCGGCCAGACATTGGCCGGCTCGGCGCGGTGGGGGATGCTAGCGGCATGGCCACCAACCTGCTGTCGGTCTGGAACGAAGGTCCGCGCGAGATGGGGCGGCGCGCCCGCGCTCATGTCGAGCAGGAATTCAGCTGGAGCCACAGCATGGATGTCCTGTTCAGCACCATTTACCCCAACGCGTTCGCCAAGCGTGCGGCGGCGGTCGAGCGTCCCCTCGGACGAAAAGCCGGTGCTTCACTCGCAGGTGCTTGAGCGCGTTGAGCAAATCTCCTCCCTATGGTCTGCTCGAGCGCTTGGAAGCGGGCGTTTGCCGGCTGCTGGCGTCAAATCCGTCGGCATTCACCTACACTGGCACGCAGACCTACCTCGTCGGAGAGAAAGAGCTGGTCGTAATCGACCCGGGCCCCGACTTGCCGGAGCATCGTGAGGTACTGCTCCGCGCGATCGACGATCGTCCTGTGATAGCCATCTGCTGCACCCATACTCACCGGGATCATAGCCCTGGCAGCCGTGCGCTCGCCGCAGCAACGGGCGCGCCAATTATTGGCTGTGCTCCGCTGGTCCTTGATGAGAGCGGACCGCGCGGCGATAGCGGGTTCGATCGGGACTATGCGCCGGAACGTGTGCTTGGCGACGGTGACGCGCTAACCTTTGACGGGCATAAAATAGTCGCGGTCGCTACTCCCGGACACACCTCGAACCACCTTTGCTTCGCGCTGGAGGGCAGCGGGGCCTTGTTTAGCGGCGACCATGTGATGGGCTGGTCGACCACCGTCGTCATGCCTCCCGATGGGGACATGAGCGATTATATGGCAAGCCTCGACAAGCTCCGCCGGCGAAGCGACCGAATTTATTATCCCGCCCACGGCGCAGCGGTCACCAACCCGCAGCAACTGGTTCGTCACATGATGGGCCACCGACTGCAACGCGAGCGCCAGATCGTGCGTCTGATCAAGGACGAGCCGAGAACCATCCGAGAGATCGTCGCCGAGGCTTATCCGGGACTTGATCCGCGGCTGACGGCGGCCGCCGGAGGATCGGTGCTTGCACACCTCCTGGACCTTGAGCGGCGCGGCCTCGTTGTGGCTGAGCAAGACAAATGGACCGTGCTCTAATGACTCGCCCCTTAGCCATCGCGGCAATCGTGGTCGCATTGATTCTCGGATTTCTCGTCGGGGGAGCTGCGGACCTTGGCCGACGCCTGTTCGGCGGTCCTGACCCGGAAAGCGTCGTCGACAGCAGCCTGCAATCGATGCGGGCGCAGAACCGGCTGGTGCCGTTTGTCGCCCGCTTTGTGGCGGTCACCAGCTCACGGCAGGACCGGTTCGGCTTCTCGGCCGAGCGCACTCTCATCCTGCCGGGCACAGTGCGCTACGAGATCGATCTGTCCAAGCTTGAGCGGGACGATCTCAACTGGGACTCGTCTTCCAAGACCCTGGCCGTGCAATTGCCGGAGGTCGAGATCGCGGGACCCGAAGTCGATCTGCGTGCGGCGAGGGAATATGGCTCGGGCGGTGTCCTGACGGCACTGACTGATGCGGAGCAGCGGCTCGATTCTGCGAATAGAGGGTTGGCCGTCGTCGATCTGCGCAAGCAGGCAGCAGCTCCAACCCCGCTGCGGCTGGCGCGCGAAGCCGCGCGTGCGGCGGTTGAGCGCAGTTTCGCGATGCCGCTCCAGGCGGCGGGCATCGAAGGCGCAAAGGTCGTCGCCCGCTTCCCGGGAGAAGCTGCCGACGATCCTTCCTATCTGGATCAGTCGCGTCCATATAATGAAGTGCTGGACGAGGCTCGTGCCCGGCGCCAGTCCGGAGGATGATTTGACCGCTCAACCGACCATTCTGAAAGGCGTGGACCTGCTTGCCGAGATCGACCGGCTGAAGCGGGAACGCAATGCCGTGATCCTGGCGCATTATTATCAAAAGCCGGAGATTCAGGATCTGGCGGATTTCGTCGGCGACAGCCTCGATTTGTCGCGTAAGGCTGCCGCTACCGACGCGGACGTCATCGCCTTTTGCGGCGTTCGCTTCATGGCAGAAACGGCGAAAATCCTGTCACCGCAAAAGACTGTGATCCTGCCCGACATGGATGCCGGGTGCAGCCTCGAAGACAGCTGTCCGCCCGATCAGTTTCGAAAGTTCCGCGAGGCGCATCCGGATCATATTGCGCTGACCTACATCAACTGCTCGGCGGAGGTGAAGGCGCTGAGCGACATCATCGTCACGAGCAGTAGCGCCGACACCATTCTCAAGCAGATCCCCAAGGACCAGAAGATCATCTTTGGTCCAGACCGGCACCTGGGGGGCTATCTCGCTCGTAAGACGGGTCGTGACATGCTGCTTTGGCCGGGCATCTGCATCGTGCATCAGGCATTCAGCGAGGGCGAACTGCTGAAGCTGAAAGCGGAACACCCCAACGCTCCGGTTGCAGCGCATCCCGAATGCCCGCCGCATATCATCGACCATGCCGACCATGTGGGGTCAACCAAGTCGATCCTCGATTTTGCGCTGAGCTCTCCGGCAGAGACGATCCTGGTCGCGACCGAGCCGCACATCATCCACCAAATGGAGAAAGCCGCCCCCGACAAGCAGTTCATTGGCGTTCCCGGCGGAGACGGCAACTGTAACTGCAACATGTGCCCCTACATGGCGCTCAACACGCTCGAGAAGCTGTACGTGTCGCTCCGTGACCTGCAACCGCGGATCGAGCTCGCACCCGATCTGATGGATGCAGCGCGCAAGCCGCTCGAGCGGATGCTGGAGATGGCCGGAGGCACAGTCGGGCAGGGCGATGTCGGCATTCCGAGGGTCAGCGGCGACTAAGTCGCCTCAGGCGGCCTTTCGGGCGAGTTCCAGCACTTTGTCTTCAGTCGGCCGGGTCCGCCATTGGCCCCGCCCGCGGCTGCTCTTGCGGGTCAGGATCGCAAGTACGGTCAGGCTGCCATGGAAGAATAATCCCGCAAGCAGGATGAATTCCCCTCGGATGGGTCCGACCGACGCTCGCGAGGCAAACTCGGCAATGGTGTGGACCGGCGTTGGATGGATGAACAGCTTGCCGAGATAGGCCGACACCTGGATCGCGAAAATCCAGGCATAATTCTTCCGCAACCGGCGCCCAAGCGCGTCGAAATAGGCAATGTGCAGTCGTGGCCGGCAATAGTCGACGTAGAGCGTCTCGTTCCATCCGTTCGACGTATCGACGCCGCGCCCGAGCAGGATCGGTCCGAAGAACTGCGTCTCGAGAATATGCGCTCTGATCCTCCAGAAATCGAAGAAGCAGTAGCGCCTTGCTTCAATCCCGAGGAACACCGCGACCAGCAAGCCGACCAGCAGCAGCGGTAGTGGTGTTGCCTCAACGCTGCTGTAGGTAATGGAGAGTGCAAGGCCGGTCGACACGACGGCCCAATTGGTGGTTGCATCGAGCCGGCTTCGCCAGACTGTGCTGCGGTAAAGCTCGCCGCGATAAAGGTGGGATAAGGCCGTGATTTCCGCCGCTCCCATCGGAAGCCGCGCAACAGAGCTCGGGCTTTCGCGCATCCGTCTCTCCACTCTGCCGGTCGAACGCCGGATTGTTGGCAGAGTGACACGAAATCCCGCATTTCGCGAGTGGTGAGACGAGCTCAGCGTTCGATGATTGCTCCGGCCGGGTGATGGCGGTCGAGATGACGCTTGATGATGCGCAGATTGCGGGTGTTAGAGCGGAAGAACAGATCAGGGATTGCTCCAACCCAGGGGATCATGCCGAGCAGCCAATCCACCCCAATGTTTCCGCCCATTTTGGCGATGGCCCATTTGGACATGCCGAGGTTTCTCGCTTCCCAGGCGAGGTAGGTTCCGATCGCCGCGCCGACTGAAGTTCCAACGAAGGGAACGAGGTCGAGCAGCACGTCGAGTCCGATCGGACGATTGACGCCCGGGATCACGACCAACCGCTCCATCACCTGTTCCAGGGCCTCGACCCTCCGGCGGATGGCAGCGGCATCCTCCCAGCGGGGTTCACTGATGCGTTTCATTCACCGCTCCCTGCTTTCGAGGTCCCACAACGGATGTTGAGCCTGTGCATTGACCTGAAATCCCTGGAGACGTCGCGAAACAAGCGACCATCGGATCGGTGCTGCAAGCGGGATGAAGAGTTGCTGATCCTCCATCATTCTGCTCGCTTCCCCCAATAGGGCACGGCGCTGCGCAATAATGGGTGCCGCGCGAGCACCTGCTAACAGCTCGTCGGCTTCCTGGGAGCAGATTGGAGCTTCCGCGCACCGAAAGCGGCGCAGGAACCATGCTGGGGAAAGTGACGGCGCGACCCGGTCGAGCAAGGCCAGGTCGGCCTGCTCGCCCTGATCGGCGGGCATGACCTGAATTCCGAGCCGTCCCCAATCCTGGGTCAATCGGCGGAGGATTAGCTTGCCGCCAGGTCCGGGCGGCAGTGCAACACGCAATGTTGGCCGTTCTTCGTCCCCGAACACCTCGTCTGCAAGTGCGACAATGGCGGGTAGCCGTTCAGCCAGGGGAGTAGCGGTCCACGCCGGGGTAACAGGCGCGGGGAGCCCGCTGAGTCCAGGCTGCAGCAATGTCGCTCTTGGCGCCAAGCCCGGGACCCTGAGAGCCGTAACGAGGGCATCGCGATCGATCGACTGCGTGAGTAGCTGGCGAACTTCGAGCGAAGCGATCGGGCCGTCTTTTCTCGCCGGGACGAGGCCGAATAAACCGATCGCTGGATCGAAGCGGAGGCTGTTCCTTGGCAGTCGCCGAGCTTGCGCAATCGGAAGATCATCGGCCGTTCCGCCCACGACAAGCTCCAGCTTGCCTGCCACGAAGTCACGAACCGCCGGCTCGGCTGCCTCACCCCGTAAGCTCACCAATTGCTTTTGGCGTTCGCCGGTGCGCGGATCGGTTACGCGACGGTTGAGCTGCCACCGCTCCTCTTCTGCTTCAACTTCGAATGGCCCAGTGCCGCTGCCATCGCGCATCAACCCGAGTTCCGGTTGGGCGAGCAGCTGGAGTAGCTCAGGGCGAGGCGCTTTGAGCCGGATTTCGACCACGCGCTCGGTCATGGGCACGATTTCATCGATCGCGCCGAACGCGTCCTTGAGCTCGTTGTTGCTCGCGCGGCCGATCTGCCGCCGCAGCATCCGGGCGACATCCCGCGCCGTGATCCGGCGGCCGTCTGGCCATTCGCCCTGTTCGAGCCGAAAGATATAGCTGACGCCATCATCGCTAACATTCCAGCGCTCGGCGAGGCCCGGCACGATCTCACCCTGTCCGTCGAGCATCACCAGACCGCGAGCGACGTTTGCCAGCAACACCCGATCGCCAACCGACAACGCTCCGGTGAAGGGATCAACAAGTTTCGGCTTGGCGCCGATGACGGCAACCTCAGTGGCATCGACAGCTGGGTCGCTGCACCCGCACATCAGGACAGTCGCAACCAGTGGTGCAAGAAGCAGGACCGTGCGCATCGCCGTTGCTTAGAGGCGATCCCGAACGGAGGGAATCCCTCGTCGAACAGAATCGATCTGTTCTAGCCAACCCCAGGCAAGTGCCTTATCAGTTTCACGCAGCGGGGGCCGATCGGGTCGGCGGGATCACTGAATGGCGGATACAGACCGGGTCTGGCAGCGGGACGGATCCAATATCGAAGATCTTCCTGACCCGTTCATTCAAGATTCCCCTTGCGAACCTGAACCGCCGTCACGGCCTTCCCGTCGCTGGTGGCGATGGGGCTTCAACGCGATTTCGCTACTGATCCTCGCCACGGTGTTGTGGCTGGTCGTTACTGCGCCCTTGTCCCGGTCACTCGAACCGCTCCCAGTTCCGGCGACCTTGTTCGTCTCGGCAGAGGGAAAGCCGATTGCGAGACGCGGAGCGGTCAAGGAAGAGCCTGTCGTCATCGCAGAACTTGAGCCGCAGACGTCTCAGGCTTTCGTTGCGATCGAGGATCGGCGCTTCTACCGACACTGGGGGATCGATCCACGGTCGATCGGTCGGGCAATGGTCGCCAATTTCCGAGCCGGCGGCGTGCGTCAGGGCGGCAGCACCATTACCCAGCAGCTCGCCAAGACCAGCTTTTTGTCTTCGGACCGCAGCTTCAGGCGCAAGGCGCAGGAGGTAATCATCGCCTTCTGGCTCGAGGCTTGGCTAAGCAAGGACGATATCCTCGCCCGCTACCTGTCGAGCGTTTACTTTGGCGATGGAGTTTATGGGCTTCGAGCTGCCGCCCGGCATTATTTCGGGCGCGAACCCGAGAAGCTGTCGCTTGCTCAATCGGCGATGCTCGCGGGGATGGTCCAGGCGCCATCCCGGCTTGCTCCGACCCGCAACCTCGCCGGTGCGCAGAAACGCAGCCGGCTGGTGCTCAAGGCGATGGCGGATATCGGGTTCATCACCGCAAGTCGCGCGGTCGCAACTCGTCCAGCAACGCCCCTTCGCAATGTCGAGCGTATTCCCGCCGGCACCTATTTCGCCGACTGGATTGCTCCCAGGGCGACCGCAGACCTCGATGGGGAATTTGGCGAGGTGAGGGTGCCGACCACGCTCGATGCGGACCTTCAGCGTGTTGCAGTCCGCGCCGTCAGTCGCGCTACCATCGGCGGAGCTCAAGCCGCATTGGTCGCGATGCGCCCTGATGGCCGAGTCGTGGCGATGGTCGGTGGGAAAAGCTACAAGGTCAGCCCGTTCAACCGGGCGACCCAGGCCCGGCGGCAGCCCGGATCGGCGTTCAAATTGTTCGTCTACCTCGCAGCGCTTCGCGCCGGCTACACACCGGAGAGCCTGATCGAAGACAAGCCGATCCTCATCGACGGGTGGAGTCCGGCAAACAGCGATGGCGTCTATCGGGGGACGATCACGCTGCGCGAGGCCTTCGCTCGATCGAGTAATGCCGCAGCGGTGCGCCTCGCCGAGCGGGTCGGCCGCAACAATGTCATTCGCGCGGCTCGAGACTTGGGCATCAGCGCGCCGCTGCCCAACTCGCCAAGCGTCTCGTTAGGGACGGCGGGGATGAGTCTGATCGAGATGACTGCCGCCTATGCCGCAGTGGCTGGCGGAACTTACCCGGTCAGGGCCTACGGTTTGCCACCAAGGGAGGGTCGGGAGAGTTTCGGTAATCTTCTCGGGCGTGGCGCGAGGCTCGACGAGGATCGGGATCGGCTGCCATTGCTCGACCTGCTTTGGTCGGCTGCCAATGAAGGCACGGGCCGCCGCGCGTCGCTGCGCGTGCCGACCTTCGGCAAGACGGGAACATCGCAAGGGAACCGCGATGCCCTGTTCATCGGCTTCGCCGGCAATCTGGTGGTCGGGGTCTGGGTCGGCCGGGATGATGACCAGTCGCTTGGACGGATCACCGGTGGCACTGCTCCGGCGCAGATCTGGAGAAACTTCATGAGTTCTGCCCTGAGCATCGACGGTACGACGAGCAAGTCCTTGCCTGACGGCTACCGTCCGCCAACACGCCAGCGCCGGGACACGAGCCCAATTCCTCCTGGATGGCGTATTCCGCCGGAGTGGGTTGAGCCGGAGGAGGAAATACGACAAATCATCAACCAGGTGGAAGATTTTCTCGATCGTCTTTGACCTGCTGAGTGCTCCTTTGCAGAAAAAAGATAGTTAATCTTTAGCAACCTCTCGGCTTAAGACATTTTCAACTGGTCACGGTCTATTCCGGCTTCATCCGGAGCCAAGAAGGCCTCGGTCGGGGAAGTGGATCCCCATCATTTGTGGACCAGGAGACCAGACATGGCGAAGTTTCTTAAGATGCTGAAGGACGACAGCGGCGCGACTGCCATCGAGTATGGCCTGATTGCTGCGCTGATTGCGGTTGCTGCGATTGCCGCGATGGGTCAGGTCGGCACCAAGCTCAACTCGAGCTTCAACAACGTTTCCAGCAAGCTCTAAGCTTCATCGGAATGTTGATTATGACGGCGGCGTCGAAAGGCGCCGCCGTTTTTATTGCTGAATTCATTCTGTTTTCAGTGAGAATATTAGAACTTTGTAAATTAGTTCCTGAGATTCTTTGTTGCGCACGAACCTTCGGATCAGAGCGTGTGTGGGTGTGGAACAGGTTCGGAGCTGAGGAGACCAGACATGGCGAAGTTTCTTAAGATGCTGAAGGATGACGGCGGCGCGACTGCCATTGAGTATGGCCTGATCGCTGCGCTGATCGCTGTTGCGGCAATTGCCGCGATGGGCGAAGTGGGCACCAAGCTCAACTCGACCTTCAATAACGCGTCGAGCAAGCTCTAAGCTAGGACGCAAACAAGGGGACGGTGGTGCCGCTCGGTGCCGCCGTCCTTCTGCATGTCAACCGCTGCGGCTCAGAATCTCGTTGTAAAGCGCGAGATATTCGTCGGCCATTCGGTCGACCGTGAATCGCTCGGCGACTGCCTGCCGGCAGTGCCTTCGATCGATTTCCTCAACACGGTGAATTGCTTCGACCGCTTCTTCGACGCTGTCGACCAGGAATCCGGTCCGCCCATGCTCGATCAGCTCAAGCATTGATCCTCGCCGATTGGCGATGACGGGAGTTCCGCATGCCATTGCTTCGATCACCGAAAGGCCGAATGGCTCATCGAAGTTGATCAAGTGAAGCATGGCGCGGGCATCGCCCAGCGCGCAAACCCTCTCATCCCCACCAACGATTCCGCGGTATTGGACTTGGTGGCCGTCAATCGCTGGCTCCACTTGGGTCCGAAAATAGGCTTCATCCTGGACCAAGCCAGCCATAATCAGCCGCCGACCGGACAGTTGCGCGGCCTTGATAGCTTCCGCGGCGCCTTTGTCGGGATGCATCCGTCCGAAAAAAAGCAAGTCGTCGCTTCCGCCGGGTTCGAACGGGAACTCGTCTAGTCGAATGCCGTGGTGGATCGTTGCGGCGTAGCTCAGGTCGGGGTGTCGATCGGAATTGCTGATCGAGACATAGGCAACCCGGTCGTTGTACCGCTGATAGGCCGGTACAATGCGGGCCGAAGAAAAGCCGTGAATCGTTGTGACCACCGGCGTGTCCACCAGGCGCGAAAAGACGAGGGGGACGAAATCCGCCTGATTGTGGATGATGTCGAAGTCGCCCGCGCGCTCAAACAGATGCGCGATATGGAGGGCCTCCCAGACCTTGGGTTCGAGCGATGGATCTTCCGAATACCCCGCCGGAGAAACCCCATCCAGGCAGCCGGAAGTGAGTGAGTCGAGCGTCGCGAATAGGGTGACCTCGACTCCGCGCTCGATCAGCGCTTCCGTCAGCAAACTCGTGGCCAGCTCCCAAGGGCCGTAGGCCCGGGGCGGGGTTCGCCACGAGATTGAGCTCAGCATTGCGACCTTCACGATGGAGCTGCTTCGAGGCTCAGGATCAGCCCTTCGTTCGGCCGCAGCATTCCGCTGAACGGTTGCTTCGTAAGCGTCGAGTCGACCAGCTCCGCGACTTGCGTTCCCGGCGGGAGTGAGATGGACCGGGTACTCTCGCCCAGATTCAGGGCGATCAGGAGCCTCGTCTCGCCGTACCGCCGCTCGTAGGCGAGCACATCCTCTTCGGAAGGAACACCAGCGTAGTCGCCGATCGCCAGCGCAGGGTTCGATTGCCTAAGCGCCAACAACCGCCGATAGAGCGACAACATGGAGCTGGAGTCTTCGTCCTGCGCGGCGGCATTTCGGCTGGGCCAGTCGTCATTGAGGGGAAGCCAAGGCTCATTCGCGCTAAATCCCGCGTTCGGGGAGACGTCCCAAGGCATCGGGGTCCGGCTCCAGTCGCGGCCAAGGCCGAGGCCCGGCTCGCGCAGCTCGCGTGGGTCACGCAGCTGATGCGATTCGATGGTGACCTTCCCAATCCCAAGCTCATCGCCCTGGTACAGCGTGGGCGTGCCACGCAAGGTCAGCAGCAGCATCGCAGCCACGCGCGCCTGGGCTTCTCCCAGCTTCCCGGCAATGCGCGGCTCGTCATGGCTGCCCATCACCCAGTTCGGCCAGGCCCCCGGCGGAAGTGCGGCCTCATAGGCCGCGATCATGGGCGCGAGCACCTCGGCATTCCATGGAGCGGCCATCAGCTGGAAATTGAACGGCAGGTGCACTCCGGGGGCATCGGAGTTCCCATAGTATAGCATCAGCTGATCCAAGGGCAGAAAGATCTCCCCGACCAGGAGCCGCTCGCCATAGCCATCCGCGAGGGCCCTGAACGACTGGCAAATCTCGTGCACTTCGGGCTGGTTGGTCGAGTGGTGCTGAAGCACCATGAACTTCTCGCCCATGGTGGGATGGTATTCGGGATTGAGCGGATTGTCCGGCAGGCCTTCTGCTTTGACCATGTGCCAGAGCACATCAATGCGGAAGCCGTCGACGCCCCGGTCGAGCCAAAATCGGAGAACGTCGGTCATCGCCCCCCGGACTTCCGGATTGCGCCAGTTGAGGTCCGGCTGCTCCTTCAGGAAGGCGTGCAGATAATATTGACCGGTGTGCGCATCATACTCCCATGACGACCCGCCGAAGTCGCTCATCCAATTATTGGGCGGGCCGCCATCCGGGGCGGGATCGCGCCAGATGTACCAATCACGCCTTGGAGTGTCGCGCGACGAACGGCTTTCAAGAAACCAGGGATGTTGATCGGAACTGTGGTTGGGCACGAAGTCCAGCAGCAGCTTCAGACCTCTTGAATGGACCGCCGCAAGCAGCTGATCGAATGCCGCCAAGTCACCGAACAGCGGTTCGACGTTACAATAATCCGCAACATCATAGCCGAAGTCGGCCATGGGCGAGGGGAAGATCGGCGACAGCCAGATCGCGTCGATGCCGAGATCGGCGAGATAGTCCAGGCGCTGCTCGA